>JAJAPY010000010.1 GCA_020523885.1 Candidatus Liberimonas magnetica
AAGACTACGGTCAACTGGACCTACAGCCGTCCCAGCCTTTCGTATTCCTGGGAAGACGGGCATTATTACAGGGCCAGGGTAAAAGGTTCTGATAACATAAATAACGCCGAAGCTGTAATTTCTTCAAGCACCTTTATTTACGACGTTACAAACCCGACGTCGTGCATAACCAACGGCAGAAAACCCGGCGGGCAATCCTGTGCTTTAGTTAACCAGTATTTAGCGGACCTCATGTACGTAGAGGGGACTGCAAACGACCTTCCCCCGGCATCTCTGTATGCAAGCGGCATAAAAGATACAAACGGGGTGGAATACTGCATAATCATGGAATCAAATACTCCTACACATGTATATGAAAACGGTATCCCTGATTCGACTCATGATTGGCAGTGGGACGATGTTTCTTCGACCTGGACGCTTTATTCAGGCACTTTGCTCTGGACAAAAGCAGAGGGCGGGGCTATATGGAACACCAAGAGCATGACAGGCAAATGGTATACAGGAAGATGGTACCTGGTAAAATCACGCGCTATAGATAAAGCGGACAACCAGCAGGATATGGCAAGCGCCAGCTGGACAAGGTTTGCGATAACCCAGCCAGCAGATCATTTAACCGTTAGTGTGGATAATGCAAGCCCCGAAGCCGGCCAGACGGTTACTGTTACAATCGAGGCAAGGGACAATAAGAATAACCTGGCAAAGGATTACACAGGGACAGTTGTGCTTAGAGTAGACCAGAATTACGGTATAGCAGGTTCAGGCCCTGAATTCCCGCGCGGCACGGCAACGCCTCCTGACGGGGTCGGCTGGCTGCCTTCCACATATACGTTTGTAATGGCTAATGAAGGAAAATATACGTATGTAACATCCCGTGCTACGGAAACATTAAAATTCGCCAAACAGGGCACAAGAACGCTTTGGGCAGCTGATATTACTGATCCTACGCATGTAAACGGCAAGAAAGAAAATATCATAGTAAGCGCGGCAAAAGCCAAAAAACTAAGAGTCCTTGTGCCAAACCAGGTAAGAGCCCCGGGTGTTTACAGCGGTATTACGGGTTCTGTTGTGCCTATAGTAGCAGGGACAGCTATTGAAGTAACTGTTGATGCCTGCGACGATTACTGGAACGTTGCTCCTTCAACGAGCGCTGTTGTAAATTTAGCGATAAATCCGAGGTCAAGCCCGTCTCTTCCTCAGGCTTATGAAGATAATAGTTCCCAGAACAAGGAACTCAAAAACGGCAGCAATCTTCCTCAAGGCACTACGGTTTATTCCGTTACCTTGATAACAAAGGGCAACCGTACCCTTACGGCATCTGCCGGAGGCCTCTGGACGCCTTCCACTTCAGGAAATATCTCTGTTTCTGCACAGCCTTCAGAGGTCCTTCAGGTGCTTGTGCCGGGAGAAGTGCAGAGAGAAGGAAAGTCGCCGCACTACCCGTCGTCAGGTAACGGCGGAAAATCAGTTGCTGTAGACATTTCAACTCAGACAGTGGATAACCCTTTTGCGGTCACGGTCAATGCCTGCGATAAATATTGGAACACAGATACGGGCGCCGTGCAGTGGATAGACCTGGCAACTACCGATATATACGATACCAACCCGTCATCAAAACAGTTCTCGTCTGGAAGCACGACGTTTACCTTAAACCTTAAGACCGGCAACCTGGCCATAGGCTGTACTTCAAGATATAATGTAGTTTATGCCTCTGCTTCCGTGCATGAAGGCGCTGCCCTGGCGAACGCAAGTTCAACGGGGATAACAGTTAAGCCTTCGACAGCGGCTTATGTGATGATCCTGATGAACGGTGAAACGCATAAACCCGGAAAAACTACAGCGCCTGCAGGAAAGCTCAACAGTCCTGCTACTTTGACCGCAGGCACAACTACGACTGTAACGGTCCTGTTGACGGACAAATATTATAATTTTACCTCAACTGCAAACGCAACAGCCGGCGAGCTTACTATGCCTATAATAGACATCTATACAAGCGACCCGAACGATCCTTTTAGTGCAAGTGCAAAAGGTTCAAGCATAGGCACACAGCTTATCAAAGGTAAAGCTACGTATCCTGTTTGGCTTAAAACAGCGAACGATACCGGAGTAACTGCCGATAACTGGCTGCTCTATGCCAGGGATACCGATGGGGAAGGCAAAGATTATACTCCGGCGGATACTCCGTCACAGAATGTACAGGTTGATGCGGATACTGTTGTAAAGTTATTGTTATTGGTCCCGGGCGAGACCCATGTCCCTGCTTCTGCAGCTTACCCCGGCGGAAAATCATATACGACTATAGGCTCGACTATCGCAGGAAGAGAATATATTGTCACGGTCAAGACCTGCGACAGGTTCTGGAACAGGAACAGGAATGGGAACACAAGGACTGTCTATGTACGGACTCCTGATGATACCAACGACGATGAACCGATAGGAAGCACCTTAAACAACGGTTTGCGCCCGTTTACTTTAACTATGAAGACGGTCGGCATAACTGGCAGCAAGACTCAAAGGATCTTTGCCGTAGACCCAAGCAATCCGCCGTCACAACAGTGGTCAACCGGAACGATCTCCGGCGCAGGCACTATGACGTTGTATCCCGATGCCGCTTCAAGGCTTTCTTTGATAGTCCAGGGTGAAAACGAAGCTCCTGGTACAGCGCTTGGGAAATCCGGGCCTGCCCTGCAGCCCGATGCAGGCCAGACGTTCTGGATAAGGGTAAACGTTTGCGACCAGTATTTTAACCGGGTCTTGCAGCTGGCTCCTACGGTGCAGGTAAGCTTTCCGAACGATTATGGTTATGACTCTCCGCCTGCTCAAAGCTGGATGAATGACGGCGCTCTGGGTTACAAGACATTTAACATTTCCTTAAGCGTTGCATCGACACAGCAGGTACTTATACACCATATAGACAATATATTTACCGATACCTCTACCATTGTTAATGTAAAGTCAAAACAGGCTGCGCAGTTATTGCTCCTTATGCCTGGCGAGCAGTTCAGGCCAGGAAAAACTTCAGGTATTAAAGGCAAATCCGCAGTTACCCCTGATCCTCAGACAGCAGGCGTGGCATTTATCGTTACTGCTTTATCTGTTGACGAGTACTGGAACCAGGCTTCTACCAACACGAGCGTCTCGCTGACGCTCGAAGACCAGTATGCAGGTACAATATCTCCGAAAAACCTGGTATTAAAGACCACTTTCAGCCTGATACTTTATTCAAAGGACAGCCAGTCAACTCTTACACTCACGGACGGCTCCGGAGGCATGGCAGACTATTGGAACGACGGCTCGACTATGCGCTCGTATGTAAATCTTACTGCAAACGTGCCTTACCGCGCCTTTGTTGTTGCTCCCGGCGAGTGCGCAACCAATAATGACAAACCAATCGCAGGTAAATATAACGTTCTTCCTTACGGTAAGTCAGGCACGCCTACAACGCGGATAGCTGATACGAATTTTACCTGTACCCTCTATGTCGTTGACCAGTACTACAACCTGCTTGACGATGAAGACTCTACGCCCGTGCTTTCATTTAATACTGCAGGGCACTATATAAGGAGCAATGACCCGAACGACGGCACAACTCCCTGGGGAGCGCTGGACCCGGTACAATGGACTACTGAAACTGTAAATAAGGATACAGGAAAAACATTTACGTGGAGGTTCATTACTTCAATAGGAACGACCATCCAGCCGGGCACAGGCTGGAACATAATAGTAGACACCCCGACCAACCCGAGCAACTATAAACCCTCTATGACCCAGGCTATTAAGGTTACGACGAACACGGTTGTGAACTATCCGCAGTTATTGGTACTGCAGCCGAACCAGGCTTATTGGCCCGGGTCCCAGTACGGAAAGAGCACGCGCTCAGGCGCTGACCAGGTTGCGGGCTCTACTTATACTATCACTGTAAAATGCACGGACAGGTATTTCAACCAGACGAACGACGCCCCGATAGTATCGATAAAGACTTATGACGCCTATGACGATGAGACCCAGTGGGCGAACAAGCCCCTGGCAGCAGGCCAGCGTACTTTTGTCATGAAACACTATACAGCAGCTGCAAATTCTGCCTGGCTGACCGCAGTGCATAATTCAGGCGGCAAGGTAACCTATTCAAGCTCCACTACCAACAATTTCATGGTCAATCCTTCAAGCGCGGTAAAACTGCAGGTGATAGTTGCGCCTGCAGTAGATGAAACGGAAGTACCCGGTAAATGGAACCAGACACCGTACGGAAAGACCTCAAGTATCACGACAAAAACAGCAGGCACATCATTTAACGTCAGGGTAAACGGCGTTGACCTGTACTGGAACAAGGTAACAGGCGCAGCGGCTGACGTAAAACTTGCGTCAACGGACACTCACGATTCAGAGCCGTTAAGCACAAGGCCGCTCGATGAAGGTACCACAAGCTTTATATGGACCTTTATTTCTGCTACTACGAACGGCTGGACCCTGACGGCAACGGACGAAGACGCTCAGCCTTTGACATCTTATACTTCGCCTGTCATACCCGTAAATGGCGCTGCGGCAAGTAAGCTCCTGGTGCTTGTGCCTGATGAAGTTCCTGATGCCGGTTCATCTACCGGAAGGTCAGGCACTGTTGCGACACAGACAGCAGGCGTCCCGTTCGTGATAACGGTAAATGCTGTAGATTCAAGCAACAATATAAACAGGGACGTGCAGAGCGACGTGAACGTCTGGCTTAAAACTACAGATCCCTATGACGCAACTATAGCAACACAGACGTTCATAAACGGAACTACGACCTTTACACATATATTTATAACCGCTACAGATGCTACCAACAAAGCCTATCATCCAACACCTCCCGGTATCTCGGCGTCCTGGAGGATAGATGCTTATTCCACGACTTTAAGTTCCCGCGCGTCTTCGCTGGTCCTTGTTAACCCGAACAACGATACGGCGACAAGGCGCCTGTTAGTACTTGTGCCGGGTGAAACCCCTGTTCCTGGCAAGAACCCGTACACGGGAAATACAGGCGGTAAGAACTCTAACATAACGTCAAGGACCGCAGGTGTTGCGTTTAACGTGACCGTCAATGCCTGCGACTACTGGTGGAACCGTAATATTTCCTTTAACCCGGCCAATGTATCCCTGACTTCAAATGACCCGAACTACACGCCTATAAGTGCGCAGACTTTAAATACCGGGACTACGGTCTATTCGCTGACGCTTGTATCAAGAAATGACACGGGCTGGACAGTAAGCGCAAACCATGCGGATTATACAGGCTACACGTCTCCGCAGGTGCCGGTGGCGCCTAACGCAGCACAGAAACTCCTTGTACTCTTGCCAAACCAGACGGATGCCGGTAACTGGGGGACAAGCACAGGCAGGAGCGGCACACCCGGCGAGCAGACAGCCGGCAAGCAGTTTAAGATAACCGTAAAAGCCTGCGACAACTGGTTTAACTTTAAACCCACGGACGTTTCAAGTATATGCGTTGTGACGTCCGATACCTATGACCTGAACCCGTCTACAAGGATGCTCGTCGCAGGTGTTACGAATTTTACAGCGACTGTAGTGACAGCAGGTTCCGGCCAAAACATAAAGGTTTATGACAGGACCTCTCCTTATATGGACATGAACACGTCCGATCCGTTCGACGTCGTAGCAGGTTCTGCCACGAAACTCCTGGTTTTACTGCCTAACCAGACGCCGCTTCCAGGCTCTGCGACAGGCAGGACAGGTACAGTGATAAACCAGACGGCAGGAACACCCTTTACCGTTACTGTACGCTCTACCGACAACAGCTATAACTTAAAATCAAATCCATCCATGGTGCGGGTAGATACGTCCGACCAGTGGGATCTGCATCCTTCGACAAGGGCGCTTGAAGCAGGGACTACTTATTTTGAAATGATGCTCGTCACTGCAGGCGCAGGCCACGTCTTAACCTCCCGGGATGCTGAAACTACGCCGACTCTGGCACTGAACAACTCAAGCACCTTGACCGTGGTCCCCAACAGCGCAGAAAAACTTCAACTCTTGGTGCCTGGCGAGACAGCTGTCCCGGGCAAATATTATAACGGGTACAACCCGGCGCCTCACGGAAAGACGTCCAATGTTACAACCAGGACGGCAGGCAAGACGTTCGTTGCCACGGTCAACCTGGTCGATGCTTATTTTAACAAGGTATCCGTAAATTATCCGTCGGTAAGGCTTACTTCTACCGACCCGTATTACGTTATTACCTCAAGCCAGCAATTACAGAGCGGCACAACGACCTTTACCGTGAAACTCGTCACTTCAGGAAGCGACCCGTCTAACCCGCCGGCCAGTTATAATGCCTGGACGATGACCGCTTCTGATGTAGACCTGGACAATCCTTTGTATGTTTCAACTACAAGCCCGAATATATCCGTGTCTCCGGACACGTGCAAGAAGTACCAGATAATACTGCCCGGCGAAACAGCCGCTCCCGGAAAAACAACGGGAAAATCCGGCAAGACCGAGGATTCAACTGTAAGGAAAAGCACAGCAGGCGTAACGTTCCCTGTCTACGTAAGAGCCTGCGACGACTATTGGAACGTATGCAACGTCGGAAATAATGCCACTGTTACTACAACAGACAGCAACGGCGTTGTCGTTCCTTCGGCAGCAACGCCGCTTGTCAGCGGAAAACGCACTTTTGATGTAACACTTAAACGAGCTACAACGATCGGCTGGACTATCAATGTCACAGGCGGCGGCTATACGCAATACACAACTGCCGGGATAGTGACTGACCCGTCAGGCCCGAGCAAACTCCTGTGCCTTGTCCCGAACGAAACACACGCTCCCGGTTCCAGCACCGGTAAAGGCGGTTCTGTTCTAGGCCAGACAGCAGGAAAATCTTTTGTAATAACGACATTTATAACGGACAGCGAATGGAACCTGGTGCCTTCTACAAGCGCAAAAATAGGGATTACCACTACAGACCCGTACGACGTCCATCCTGACAGCGCTTCAACGAGCGGAGGCGTCGCCAACTTTTCAATAGAGTTCCATAAAGGCATAGGAGAATCCTATACTATAAAAGCCTCAACTGCTGAAGGCAACAAGCTGGAATCTTATACTACGCCCATGATAAATTCAGTTGCCGGCGATGCAGTGAAACTGCAGTTACTGACTTCGCCTCAGGCCTTTAACCCGGGTTCTTCCACAGGCAAGACAGGAACACCGTCTACCTGGATATCAGGCACGCCCGGTCAGGTAACCGCAAGGGTAGTAGACAAATACTGGAACAGGCAAACCTCTGCGGAGACTACGGTCAGGCTGGCCTGCGACGACCCCTACTATTCAGTTCCTGTGCCTAACAGTTTCCCTACGAGCTTAGGCCAGGCTATTATAGACACTACACTTATATCGGCTACTCAAAGCGGCTGGACCATAATAGCATCAACAATAGCAGCGGGCGCTACAAATCCACAGCTCTTGCCCAGCTCCTGCGATAATGTAAAGGTAACTGCAGGTGTAGCATCTAAAATGCTCGTCTTGGTGCCCGGAGAAAGCTTATTGCCCGGTTCGACTTACGGAAGGACAGGGAATAAGACTCTTGAGACAGCAGGTGTAGGGTTTAATGTTACTGTGCAGGTTACAGACAATAAATGGAACCCGATATCTGATTCAACCCAGACTATTCGGCTTACTTCCAATGACCCCTTCGCACCTTCAATTCCGGATAAACAGGCACAAGGCGGGTATGCAGTATTTTTTGCGACAATGATTACAGGCAATGCAGGAGCTTTAAACACAAGCACCCGCACTACAACGCTTACCACCGCTGATGTGACTGCCGGGAGCTCAAAACTCGTAGATTCTGGAACAGGAAGCGTGCCTGTAGGCCCTGCGCCTGAAGCCACCTATTTGTTAATGCTTCTACCTAACCAGACCCATAACCCGGGGCATCCTCCGTATGCTCCGACTTCAACAGGCTGGAACCCGGGCGGTGCAAGCGGCTATCCTTCTGTCCTTACTGCAGGGGCTTCCTATTATATTACTGTAGGTGTTTGCGATAAGTACTGGAACATCAATCCCAATGTCACCGCTCCTGTAGTAACTGTTACAAAGTCAGACACCTATACTTCAAATCCTCCTGCTGTAGCTTTATCAGGCGGCAAGAATACTTTCGAGTTCAGCTGTAAGAAGGCAACTTTATACCAGGAGTTAAGCGATAAGACTACCTGCCAGGCAACAGCAGGCGGCTATTATATTTCACAGGCAACCGTCTCGGTGTCACCTGCACCGGATACACCGCCGAACGCCAAACTTTTGATCCTTCCCGAAGGCCAGAGCGCCTTACCAGGTTCGGTTACTGGTAAGACCGGAAATACCAAGATTCAGACCGCAGGAGTCTGGTTCCCTGTAAAGGTTTTCTGCACTGACAGGTATAACAATATCAACAAGAACTTCCAGCCCGGAGTGACACTTACGTCTACTGACCCGAATGACGATACAGCTTTGGGCCTGCCGGGATTTTCCTGGGACCCGAAGTACCAGCCTCTGGTCAACGGGACCACGGTATTCATGATAACCCTCGTAACCGCAAATACGGGCCATTATCTGACCGCCAATGACACAGATGGGTCAGACCCATATTATGGGAATACAATGTCGGACAAAGTAAATGTCAATTCAGGCGGGGCAGTTAAACTCCAGGTCTTATTGCCGGGTGAAACAGCCAAGCCCAACACAGCCATAGGAAAAGAAGGGACAGTTCAGGAACAGACAGCAGGTAAGTCATTCAATGTAACGGTCAACTGCACCGATGTTTTATGGAACAGGAACGATGCGGCTGCTAACACTATGGTCGCACTTAATTCTGCAGAGCCTTATGCGGTTTTACCCTCAACTCAGTCGACCGTCTCAGGGCAGGTAATCCTTCCTGTAACTCTTTATAAGGCGACCACAAGCAATGTAATCATCTCTTCTGCAACAACTACGTCTTATATACTTGGTACTTCTTCGATATTCACCGTCATTGCATCGACTGATGCAAGGCTTCATATAACCCTGCCGGGCGAAACTTATAAACCGGGCAAAGGCCCGTACAACGGAACAGGCGGGAAACAGGGTACAATAACTCAGCAGACCGCAGGCCAGAATTTTACTGCAACTGTAAGAGGGACTGATAATTACTATAACTTAAAAACAGGCATGGGCTCTGCTCTTGTAACTATCACATACTCTGACCAGTGGGTAAACCCTCCTAACTCTGCTGCTTTGAGTTCCGGTGTACAGCCTTTCGTAATAAACATGGTCACTTATTCAACCCAGACTGTATATGCTACTTACGCTGTACCAATTATCTCCTCGGCTACTTCAAGCGGGGTTTATATACATCCGAAATATTCTGAAAAATACCTGCAGATACTTGCTCCAAATGAAGTTGCACAGCCCGGTCATGCCTCAACAAGAGGCCGTTCAGGTTCTCCTTCAAATCGCACAGCAGGCGTAGCGTTTAAGGTCACTGTAAATGCCTGCGACCAGTATTATAACCCTGTCAGCACTAACCCCGTGGTGACAGTGACAACCAACGACGTCTATGACCAGGAACCCGCTTCAAAAGCCCTTATAGGAGGCACAACTACTTTTGACCTGATGCTAGTCTCGGCAAAAGTGACGCGCTCATCCGCGACTGCAAACAGTTTTATGAGGGATTATACAGGTGACATGACCGTAATAGCAGACGACAGGTCAACAAGCGACCAGCGGTTACAGATATTATTGCCCAATGAAAAAGCAGCGCCCGGAAAATGGAACAACGGAACAAATTCTACTCCGTGGGGAAAGACCGGGTACCCGAGCGCTCAAACAGCGGGTGTGGCGTTCCCGATAACTGTAAGGACTACGGATAAATATTGGAACCCGACAACGATTTATCAGCCTTTTGTAGACGTAAGTGCAAGCGATCCTAACAATGGATTGGGAGTACTCCCAATCCAATTAACAGGCGGGGTAAAAGTATTTGACAGTTCTTCCATCAAAACATGGTTTGTTACTGCTAACAGGTACTCTGTAATATCAAGCTCTTATACCAGCGGCACTAAATACCACCTGCCGTATGTTTCTACGCCGGTATATGTGAATTCCGGAGGCTCTGAAAAACTTCTTGCCCTTGTACCTGGCGAAACTTATAAACCCGGGACACCCAACGGCAAATCCGGCCCGCATAACAGCGTGACAGCAGGCTTGCCGTTTAATGTAACTGTCTACGGCTGCGACTCAAACTGGAACTATGTGAATGGTGAGACGTCTTTAGTCCGTTTAACTAATACGGATATCTACAGCAACATGTCTCTCGGGCTTGGTTACAAAGAGCAGGGTCTGGATTCAAATGCAAAAACCGTATTTAGCCAGATAATATATAAAGCAAGCACGCATACTTTTACGGCAACAGACCAGTCGCCCGAAAATGGCACTATTGATTTTTACTTTACTACATTTACGGTCACTGCGGTTTCTTCTGCTGCTGTCAAGATGCAGGTCCTTGTGCCGGGCGAGACTTATAAACCCGGAAAACCGCCGTACACTATCGGCGGAGGAAAGACCGGCGCTCCGTGGCCTCAGGTCGCAGGGAGTTCCTTTACAGCAACAGCAAGGCTCGTTGACCCATACTGGAATACCGTAAACTCAGGCCATCAGGCCAGGATAGATACCCAGGACCCGTATGACGTACACCCTGCCACGACATCATTAGTCGGAGGAAAGAGGGAGTTTGACATTAAGATGGTGACGTCTTCCTCCTGGACTCTTACCGGCGTTGACATAGACAACCCGCTCATCGCGGTAGGTGTTTCTTCTCCTGTTTTTGTAGCGCCGGGTGGAGCCAAGAAACTGCAGGTGCTCCTGCCCGGAGAGACGCTCGTTCAGGGACATATAAACGGGAAGACAGGCACGCCTAAAGCCCGTATAGCGGGAAAGGCATTTAATGTGACGGTGAACCTGTGCGACGATAACTGGAACACCATAGTTTCAGGGCCTATGCCTTCTGTGACGCTCGGCTCCGACGATGTTTACTGGTCGACCCCGACCGCCCTGACCCTTAGTAACGGCACAAAAGAGTTTGCCGCTACGCTTATAACGGCTGCCACTCATACGATAACGGCTCAAGCCGAAGGCTATACTCTGGGAGTATCATCGCCTGTTTATATTAGGCCGAACGAAGCTAAACAGTTGTTGGTAGTATTACCCAACCAGCAAAGGGTCAATGGGAAATATAACGTGGCGCCTTTTGGAAGAAGCGGGAGCGTAGCGACCCAGACTTCAGGCGTACAGTTCTATTCTACCGTCTATGCAGTGGATGATTATTATAACTGGGTAAGTACCGTTACCCAAAACGCGATAAACACAACTACAAGCGACACTAATGATGTTAACCCCGGTAATCTATATATGGCCTACGGCCTGGCGATAGCGTCATGCACCGTAAGGACCGTTGCGCTGACCACGATATCTGCTCAGGACAACGACGGCGGGGTCTACCCGAACCTCGCGAGCGGCCAGTCGTCGCCGTTCACTATGGCAGCGGGTCCTGTAAAGAAACTACAGGTCCTTGTCCCGGGCGAGTTTCCTGCGCCCGGCACGGATTCAGGAAGGACCGGCACTCCGTATCATGCAACAGCAGGCCATCCTTTCACCGTTACGGTAAGGACCTGCGACACGTATTGGAATTTAAGGTATTCGACGCCTACTATAAGTGTCTGGACCTCTGACCCCAACTATAACATTAATAACCCCGGTGCTGCGACCTGGTCGGGCCTTATTACCACTTCTAAGACTGTAGCCCTTACCATGGTCACGGCATCTACAGGCACGACAAAGTATTATGTCTACGTAGAAGACCAGACGGATGTCCTGACTCCTTTAACGTCCCAGGGGATAACCACCGATGCCGATATAGCCGAGAAATTGTTGGTTATTTTAGACGGAGAAGATTTCAAGGGCGGCACGGCTACAGGCAAGTCAGGTATGCCCGCAGAACAGACCGCAGGGACAGCTTTCCCTGTACGCGCCGCTATATGCGACCATTATTGGAACAGGGTGACCAATGTCCCTGAGCTTATAAAAGTGACGAGCCCAGTAGACCTGTACGACGTTGAACCTTCGTCCAGCCAGGTCGACACCGGCAGCGGCACAACTCCTCAGATGATGTTCACCCTTACTATGGCGACGACTTATCAATATATCAGGGCTGATGACGTCGATTATATATATCCACAATGCACAGGGAACAATTCATCGGTATTTAATGTTAAACCTGCACCGCCGACTAAACTGCAGATACTCTTGCCCGGTGAAACAGGAATGCCCGGAAAATGGAACAACGGGATAAACACTCCTCCTTACGGAAAGACCGGCAGCCCCGGTTCCGTACCGCAGACCGCAGGGGTAAGTTTTAACGCTACGGTCAACCTTGTAGACGTATTCTATAACGTACAGACGGCAGTTACCCAGCCGTATGTCCATGTGAATACGAACGACAAATACGATGTAGAGCCCTCGACAAAACAGCTTGTTTCCGGGAGCAACTACTTTGATATCAACCTGCATACGGCAAACACGTTCCATATGCTTACAGCCATAGATACGAGCTATACCTATACTTCTGATGCTTCTCCTTTGTTTACGCTGGAACATTCCTCTGCCGCAAGGCTGATACCTTTAATGCCGAACGAAACGTACGTGCCCGGATCGTCTACAGGCAAAACAGGCACGCCTTCGACCTGGTTTGCAGGCGGTAATTTCACTACTACCGTGTACCTGACTGATATGTTCTATAACAGGGTGCGCGATGGCGTCACAATGCCGAACGTTACATTCACCAGCTGGGACCCGCAGGACACGGAACCGTCTGTGCCGCTGACATTCGTGGACGGCGCTAACACGTTCCCTGTATTCCCCAAGACTGCTGCAAGCACCTGGACCCTCACAGCTGTCCAGACCGACGTACCGTCGAAATATATGTCCGGCAAGTCCTCTGATATACGGATCTGGCCCGGGAACGTCAACCACTTTGAGTTTGTGAACCTCGTATCTACGGTCATAGCAGGCACGGGTTTTGACGTACGCGTAAATATCCATGACCCGTACCATAACCTTGTCGATACAGGCACAAACTGGACAGGTTATGCGACCCCCAACAGGCTGGTAAGGTTCATTTCTGATGTCTATACCTCTCCCCAGAATGCATCTACGCCTGCAGACTATGATTTCGCCCTGGGAGATAACGGTACAGCGCTTTTCCCCATAGGCATAACCTTAAGGAGGGCATCAAAGACCGTCTCGGATAAGAGGCATATACAGGTTTATGATACTCAGGTAACAAGTATCAAAGCAGACGGCTACATTTACGTCCGACCGGGCAGTTTCTATAAAATGGCTGTTTCAACAAGCATAGCAGAACCGGGCTCGCCTGTACACAACACTCTTCTGCCCGCAGGTTCAGCTTCGAACAACGCTAATATCCAGGTAATAGGACAGATGGTAGACTCTTACAACAACGAGATATCTTCGGCAGGGCTGACCGCGCACCTGTTTATAAGGGATGTTTATGGCTCTACAGGCACGATAAAAGACGGTGCGCCAGGCCAGGCTCATCACGTCTGGGAGTCCACAACAACGGACGCCAACGGAAGGGTCGGTTACAGCTCCGTTATAAACGGCCCTGGCGCCTTATATTATTACGCTTCTACTATCGCAGGCCATTACGCAAGGGTCTGGATAGCTACGTTTACTGCGCCCGGCGACATTTCTGCGTTTACCGCTGACTACAGGAATATTTCAGGCAGGATCACGACAACGGGCGGCACACCGGTCGAGTTCCGGTTCAAGGATATGCCGGCAAGCATGACAGCAGGCATAGAAAGCCCGGCTATTAAGGTCGAAAGGTATGACGTTTTCGGAAATATTACGTCGCAGGGCCTGTCCCAGCCGATACTGTCTTCGAATTCACTTTCTCCGCAGAAACAGTTCAGGTGGCCGAGCGGCGCAAGCAATAACCTGATAAGTGTGGGAAATAAAATAGACATCACTAACGGCAATACCTTCGCTCAGTTCTATTATTATGACGAAATGTCCTCCTATCCCCAGGGAGAAAACTCAAGGCCCGGCCAGTGGCAATTAAAAGCGACAGGCCTTAACCTGGATGCATCGCAGAACCTTATTGTCAAGCCTGCGGCTACGGTCAAGCTTGCATTTACTAACCCGCCGAGGACGGAGTTGGCAAAGAGTATAAAGGCCGCTGACCTGCAGACCGTCCAGGAGTTCATCATCCAGCCGCAGGACTCCTACAGCAACCCGACTATATCCACCTTTACTTCGATATTCGTGCACCTGACAAGCGACAGGCTGCAGTCCAAGACAAGCGATTATTATGCGTTCTCTATTTCCAGCATGTCGATTGGGTCTTTTAATGACGGCATAAGGACCGTAGTAGAGATAGCTACGAATACATATTTTACAAAAGTTTACTATAAGGATACCCGCGCCAGCAATTCCTATACCCCGGTCAATTCAAAGCCGATAATACAGGCAAAAGAAACGCCTGAGAAGTTCTGGACCATGGGGACCCAGCTGGTAACTATCCTTCCGGATTATATATCAAAGACGGTTTTTATATCGCCTAACCAGCAGTTGACAGCAGGGACCACATCCCAGCTTTTCCTGATCCAGACGCAGGATCCCTATTCTAACCCGTCCCCTGTCCTGTACGGGGATTCAGACCCGAACATCAGCTATACGGGCATCAGGTTCGGCCTGTCGTGCACTTCGCCGAGCACCTATAAGAGGTTTAAGACGGTAGGCTACGGGTGGCAGAACTCTACCGGTGTTGTCTTAATGAAAATAAACACGGATACGACTTCTTTCTATATGGTAGACACCTGTGCCGGCAACTATAACTTAAGGGCCTCGGAAGACAGGTTTACGACAAAAGGCTGGGGTGTTGCCATCCAGACCTATACTGTGGTCGCGGACGTGCCTTATAAAATGGTTTTTGCTACTCCGCCCAGGCGCCTTATCGCAGGAACGACCATAGGGTATTATCCGGACTATAGCGTTGGAGTACAGACGAATACAGCCATAAGCATACAGGTCCAGGATTTCTGGGGCAATACCAAGGCGGTATCGCAGCCTACTATAGTTTCAGTAAGGACGAAGTCTCCTCCCAGTAACCCGAAAGCCTATGCAAGCGTCAACCCTAACCCGCCGAACCCGCTGACAGGTTATACGTCAATTAACCCGACGGATACTCCTCTGCCTATAACTTTAAATATAGGAGATTCAACGGCCAATTTCTATTTCAAGTCCGAGATCGCAGGCACCGTGCCTATAGAGGCCTGGATAGGCGGTCTTCAGCATACTGTTCAGAACCAGACGATTACACCAAACAAGATAAGGTATTTTACCATCGAACACTCATATACGAATGCAACCCCGCTCTCAGTGCAGATACCCGGCCCGATAACAGTGCAGGCAAGAGACCAGTACGGCAACAGGGCCAGCGGAGACACGATAAACGGGAATTATTATGTAAGTAAAGCCAGGTTCTGGAGCTGGGGCAGTACTGCTACGGTCACCTTAAATCCGTCCACCTTTACCTTTACGAACACAGCAGGCACTTCTATGCCAGAACCGGGCCGTTTTGTGAACCTTCAGATAACAGACCTGATACAGGAAAATTTAAGGGTCGGGGCAAGCGATTATCTAGACTCCAGTATCAATGGTTTTACCTCGGATATAAGGGGCTCTGCCGGCGATATAGTTACGGTCGGTGTTGTAATGAACCCTGCTGATTTCGCCCCCGGCGGCAAGACCGCCTCTGACCTGGGACTCGGCTCCTACCTGGTCCAGGGCGACGGGACCATACCGTCTAAACCTTCGCCGATAGCCATGGTGAGGATGACGTTACAGATAAACCCGAACGTTCCTACTATAGTTTCAAGCGCCACCTGGACCTATGTGAGGGTCCAGCGTGCAGGGTCCCTGGGGTATAACCAGGTAGCTGAAATATCCTTATATAAAGATGCAGGTGCAAATCCGAACGGCCGTTTCGACGGAGATACCGTACTCGGCAACCCCTACAGCGCAACGGACCTGTTCCTCTCAAGCGGCACCATCACGGATGCAGTGAGCGACGAAGTAACGTTAAAGCTCAGGCTCCCGCAGGTAATTACAAGGACTCCTCAGGTATATTTCCTGTGTGTAAAGATACCTTCTGACGCGACCAGGAACGCCACTCTCGGGCTCAAGCTTCCTTCAAATGCTTTAACTATGACAGGTACGGCCCTTCTTGCACGCAATAACTTCCCGTTCACTTCATACTTATCCAGCGTGCACACTGAACCTGCAAAAGTCCTTGTTGAACTCAGGGACATATCCGCCTGGTATGACCCGGACGCGGACTCCAACGGGCCTTTGCCTCTTAAGAGTTATGATTACGTGCCGCAAGGGTTTACCGCAACCGGCATGATACGGATAGGTATGTGGACCAGGGATTACACCGCCCTTTGGAAGCAGCTGACAGTGACGCGCACCGGCGTGGGGCCAGATTCGGACCTGGTATCTGCCAGGTTGTTTTCGGATAACGGCGACGGCCTGTTCCAGTTCGGGACGGATATGCCTGTATCTGAAGAAGCCGTGTTTTCAGGAGGCCAGGCAAAGGTATTGATAAACAACCACTTGATAGACACAAATACGCAGTATTTCTTCCTCGTCTATAAAATAGCGGACGGAGCTGTCCTCGGCAATACGATAGGCGCAAGGCTTACTGTGACCGATTTCAGCATGGCAGACGGAAATATGGCGGCGGAAGACCCGATCAAATACCCTGCCCAGGCCGCCTTGTTCAATTTCCTCACTGCCACTCCTGCTATTCAGGCGACCCAGGACCATCTTATTGTAGACCAGGCCCTCTCTGGAGGCGTTGTGCCAGGTGCGGTTACCCAGGGAGATCAGGACGTGCCTCTTGTATTGTTAAGGTTGAGGACAGATTATAGGAACGTTTTATGGAACAACCTGAAACTTACCCGCAGGAACGTTAATGATAGGAACTCTGACAAAGATGTGGCTAACGTCAAAGTCTATTATGACCGCGGCATAGGTTATATGACCCAGGGCCTGACTGCAAGCAGTACAGCTTCGGCCCTTATAAGGCTTACCACCACCTATGCTTTTGGCCCGAAAGGTTATTTGTATGTCGGGAATGAAATAATGCAATATACCAGTGTAATATCTTCGGATACGTGCATCTATGTGCCTGCCGGAGGAAGAGGAGCCTTAAATACCGCTGCAGTCGCGCACGGGCAGGGAGAACCGGTCGTAGGCACAGGAGACACTATCCTGCAGCCTAAAATAGACCAGCTTGTTTCTCCTGATGTGCCTCAATATATGAGGTTCGTGTCTTCCAATGTTTCGATACCGATAAACGGGCCGAACGGAGGCCAGCAGATCTTGGCCGATAAGCCGTACCCGAACGGAGTAGGAAAAGTCTATTTCATTGCTTATGATGTAGATTATTTTGCGGCTCTCGGAGAAACCTATCTCGGTCTTGACGTAAAAACAACAGGCTACTTTACCGTGAATTATCCAAAACTCGTTGACCCGAGCAAAATACCGTTCTCAAGCGAAATAGTAAGGATAAACGAATATCCGGACAAAATAACGGTCACTCCCAAGGAAACCACTATAGGTGACAGCCTGATGCAGGGAACTACGAACCAGGCTGTTCTGTCCTTTACTCTGGAGGCCGACAAGTCCTATGGTTTCCTTAACAGCATTTATTTAAACCGTACCGGAAATACGGCCGACGTTGACGTGACTGCGGTCAAAATATGGTATGACGGAGACGACAACGGTTTCCTGTCTCCGAATACTACCAACGACTGGGTGATAGGCACAGGGACTTTCGGCGGCCAGAACGTAGAAGGGGAAGCTTTCATAAATATCGCTACAAATACGCTTACTTTAAAAGGCGGTTCAGAAGTACAGCCTGACCTCTGGAGAAAGATAGCAACGGAAGCCTCAAAAGGGAAAAAGAACTACTTTATAACTTATGATATTTCCCCCGTTACCCTTCCGGAATATACCATGGGTGTAAAAATAAAAGGAGCAAGTGCGTTCCTTGTGTCTACGCCTAATACTATACTGTCCACTAACCTGCCTTATGAGTCCCAGTTAAGGACTATCGTCGCTTCCCCGAGAAACGTGACCGTTGTCCCTGAAGCTCTGGATGTTTCGTTCCTTGCCAAGGAACTCAATGCGACCGATAATACAGTTTATCTGCAGTCTGTGGCGAACTTCCAGCCTGTAAAAGGCGGCGCAGTGATAGATACTGAGATAATCCTTTATGATTCTATAAACCTTGCGGACAATACGCTTAATAACGTCACCCGCGGCACGTGGGGTTCCAAGGCCGCCAGCCATGCTGCAGGCGCCATGGTCTCCCGTTCTTATGAACAGGGCATGATAAATGCGTCTATCCTGAAACTTAAGCTTTCCTGCGACAACTTCCAGGTCAGGTGGTACAGGCTAAAACTTAACCGGACACTCCCTGCGGGCCTTTACGGGTATGACCAGGACGTCAAGAACGTTAAAATATGGAAAGATAACGGCAACGGCATTTTTGACAGGGATCAGGCCACGGGGCTTATAGCCTCGGAAACCCTCGTTTCTACAGGGACCGCGAATTTCGGGACGGTCATCGACGGAGTATGTTTTGTCCAGCTCCACGGCGACGGGATTGACGGCAAGGGAGAACAATACCTTCTCATAAAGGCAACTCCGACTGTCTTCTGGGTAACGATGGACATAGACCAGACAGCTACCCAGGGCGCTGTCATAGGCGTGCAGTGCCCGTACGGGGCTTCCTTTGAAGTCGGCGCAAGGGAAAGGAACGACCCCGTACACCATATTATAGACGGGGATGAACTTGAGTTCAGCAGTGTTGTACCGTATAAAGCCGACCCGTTCCCGTTCCGTTCAGGCAGCTATTTCTTATATGCCACTGTAAACACGCTGTCCGTCAATTATGAGGCCATAATGCCTGGTAAAGCGAGCCAGAATGCGACGAATGTCCCCATGATGTCTTTAAGCATGAAATCGGATCAGAATACGGTCATCTGGCAGGGTTTAAAAGTTGACCTGACAGGCACAGCCATAGATAAAGACCTGTCTGCGGTAAAGATCTGGGCGGATGTGAACAAGAACGGGTTATTTGATGCCGGGGACAGGGCTCTGAACTCCAAGAACGAGCTGGCAGGGCTCATCACTTACGGGACCGAGCACTTTGCAAACAGGACGGTGGCTATCCGTTTTAAAAAGCCGCCGGTAGTTAATTCGACCGAGACCGTTAAGTTCTTCGTAACTTATGACCTGGACACGCTTGCAACTATCGGGCACACGCTGGGGCTGTCCATAGCTAATACGAATTATTTTATTGTTAATTCGCCCAGCCTTGTCAAGTTGACCCGGTCGGCGCCTTACGCCACCGACCTTGTTACTATCCAGCAGTTCCCGAACACGCTTACCTTTGAACCTTATCCGTGGAGCGATCCGACTCATTTGCCGGACCTGCTTAACGGAGCGATAATAACCCAGGGAGATTTAAACGTTCCCGTAATGAAATTCAGGCTAAAGACCGACGTATCGGAAGCTCTCTGGACAAAGATAAGGGTTGAGCGCATAGGCCAGGGTGCGGCAGGCCAGACTTCAGGCGGCACTAATAACGATATCGCCCTGGTAAAGATCTTTAAAGATTCGAACGGCAATGAAAAGTTCGACGGAGGAGACCTGCTCATTTCTTCAGGCACAGATAAATTCCCGCTGGACACGGTGGGCCCGACCTGCGACATCTCTTTGGCAGAGCCCCAGATCATAAGGCCCGTGTCCCAGGTCTATTTTGTTGTCTATGATATAGCTACAACAGCTTATGCAGGCAACAGCATAGGCGTAAAAATAAAGGACCGCTCAAGCCTGGCCGTCAATGACCCTAACAGCTTTGCAGTGTTCCCGACATCCCCGCCGTTCCAGGCCGGCGGCTGGTTCCAGAGCTCCTATGCTCCCATACTTCCTATTAAAGTGAAGATGGCTTGCCAGAACCTGGCGCCCGTGGTCAAATTGCCCGGGGACAAGAATATACCCATGTTAAAGCTCAACCTGAACTCCGAATCAAACCCCATAACTATTTCGTCGATAACTGTTTATCAGACCGGCGAAATAAACCGGCCTCAAAGCGACCGTGACTGGTACTTGGGCATAGGCGACGGAGATTTCTCTGCCATCAAACTCTGGAGGGACGACGGTGACGGGCTTTTTGACCAGGTAAAAGATACTATGATCGACAGTATTCCGAGCAAGAAGTCTCTGATGGATGCCGGAGTTATTCTTAGAAGCGATGTCGGCGCCATCCGCTGTTTCTCAGGCGGCCTGGCTACCTTATATTGCGGAGATATCATTAATGCAAAAGTGCAGAATTATTTTCTTACCGCAGATATGGGCACGACCGACCTCGGAGGAAAGCCCGTATTCCAGCATTCGGCAGGCCTTACGATAGGGTCTTACTCTGACCTTAGTATAGTGCCTCGAACATCAGCGTCCAGCATAGACAATACCTTCCCGTATGAATCAAAAAGCTTACGTTTGGCGGATGTTGCTATCTTAGCCGTGAACGTCAGGCCGGACAAACCCGGAGTAAATGACGTTGCCTGGTTCAATTCTACAACAAAAATAAGTGCAAAATGGGAGATAATCAAGGTTCAGCAGGCTCAGATAACTTCTTACATGGCAGCTCTTGGAAGTAATCCTGACCTGGAAGATATGACGATGGGCATGGGGCAGAACGGCTGGGCTTCCACGCCTACGCAGTCCATAGACCTTACAGGTCTTGCTTTGAGCGAGCCTATAGTGACATTCCTGGGAGCTGATTTACTCGCAACACAAGCTAACGGGACAAGCATAACAGCTTACCTGCCTGCAGGCCATCCAAGGATAGGCACACCTGCTACGGCTGGTTTTGACAGTGGCGGGCAGATTATAATAGGAAGAGAAATAATAGGTTATACAGATTCAAGCGGCGATTCGTTTAAGAACATAACAAGGGGCCTGCATAATACAACTATAGAAGATCATTATAAGTCCGATCAGATAACGAACCATGCCTACTTCCTTAAAGTTAAAGCTGTTTCAAGCCTGGCAGGCATAACACCTCAGGTCTGGGGAGTTATAAAGGTAGATATGTCGCCTCCTTCCAACCCTGAAAATGTATTGCCCGCTCCTGCTGTATCTGGGGTCCCTGCTACGGAAGGAAAATATGAAGTTAAATGGGTAAGCGCAAAAGATTTTGAATCAGGGATTGAAGAATATGAAGTACAGGAAAGGATGGACGCTAACCCGGTCTGGCAGACTATTGACGTGATATCAGGCAACAATTTCAGCATAAATGTTGGAGACGGCCTGGCCGCTGACATTAACGGCGTTTCGATAAAAGACGATGCAAGGCCCGAAGGCCACTTCTATTATTACAGGGTAAGAGCAAAGAACGGAGCAGGTTCCTGGGGCCCGTGGTCTGAAATGTCTTTACCAGCTACTACCGGTATACCTAACGATGTTATTTCTGCGGTATCCAACTATCCTAACCCGTTTGATACGCGCAGGGGCGGACAGGAAGGAAAAACCAATATAACCTATATATTAAATCAGAATGCTGAAGTCACTATTTCAGTGTACGACCTGTTAGGTTATCTTGTTACAGAATGGAGATTTAGCCAGGGCGAGGAGGGCGGAAAGCAGGGTACTAACGTTGTTCCCTGGGACGGCACTAACGAAGCAGGGCAAAAGGTCGCAAAAGGCGGGTATATTGCCCAGATAAAAGTAAAATCGAACCGGGGTGTTGTTACTTCTATAAGAAAGATAGGAGTAATACACTAAAAAACCATTGCAAAATGTAAAATGCAAAATGAAAAATTAAGGATTCCTGCTTTATAAGACTTATTTGAATTATCCCGCAAAGCGGGATACCACAATTTTGCATTTTTCAATTTGCAATTTGAATTTAAGTAAAAAAGCCCTTGACAAATCAAAGGGTATCGGTTATACTAATAGTGGAAGAAAAAAGTTATATGTTTTTTCGACGATAAACGGCAAACCCAGGGAAACCTGGGGACGCAAAGCCACGGAGCTAAAGATAGGGGGCTATCCAAGCCAGCCGGGTTGCCGAAGCAGAAGAAAGACAGAATAATTTTTTACACTAAATAAGTGTCCCCCTATCTTTAGCTACCGGATCCGCCCAGGGCGGACGGTAGTTTTTGATTTTTAAAGCCGCGACTACCGGAAAAAAGGCGATGCGAGACTTAAAGTTCTTTTAATGAAGCAAGATCCGACAAAAACCGCTTAACGAGCGGTTACCCTGATGTAAAAGTCGGGGTGGCAAACCCAGGGAAACCTGGGGACGCAAAGCCACGGGCCTACTATACAGTGACCAGTAAACAGTAACCAGTGACCATAGAATATGTAGTTTGGTCACTGGTCATTGGTAACTGGTAACTGTTTTACGGTAGCCGGGTTACCGAAGATATAGTCACTTGTATCCTGTTATTTGATACAAGCCCTAAGTGACTGAATAATAATATATAATATTTATATTATTACAACAGTATATCAAAGGTAACCGAATTGTCCGTGGAGACAGTTCGGTTTTTCTATTTTAAAGAGGTGCCAAAATGTTTAAAATTAAACTAAATATCATATTAAAATTGATCCTGGGGCTGGCAGCCGCGTTTATATACCTGGGTGCCGGTACGGTTTCTTTTGGTCAGGGGAACGGAAACTCTTTAGGGTTAACTGTCAGCAACTATCCGAACCCTTTTGATTCCAGGAATGGATTTACGACCATTGTCTATTCTTTTTCCAAAGAAGGAAGGGGCAGGATGTTAATTTATGACCTGTTGGGTAATTTAGTAAAAGAATACCCTATCGAAAACAGCGGCACGGGCGCTAACAAGCTGGTCTGGGACGGCACAAACGAAGCAGGACAGAAAGTGGCAAAAGGCGGGTATGTCTGTGTCGTTGAGGTCTTAACCAGTTCAAATAAAGTGCTTTCTATAAGAAAAATCGGAGTAATTCACTAACGGCAGAGAGCAGTAACCAGTGACCCGTGACTAAGTGACAGGGAAACTGAGAGAAAAGAAAATGAAAACCACATTAACTATAACCAATCTAATAGTCAGAAACCCAATAAGGATATTAATGTTTGTCTTTGTTGTTAACTGGTTACTGGTTACTGGTCACTGTTCACTGGTTTACGCTGCTGCTACGGGCGGCCAGCCGGGCCAGTTCCTTTCCTGGGGAGCGGGCGGAAGGTCTTTGGGTATGGGGAGCGCCTTTTTCGCGGTAAGTGACGATGCCTCTGCTACTTATTGGAACCCTGCAGGCCTTACCCAGATCGACAGGAAAGAACTTATGGCCCTGCATGTAACTCTTTTTGCGGATACTTCTTATGATTTTATATCTTACGTCCATCCGACGCCTAAAATGGGTGTTTTTGGAGCGAATGTGACACGTCTTTCTTCAGGCGGTTTTGAAAAGGTGGCGGTAACATTTAACCCGGCCCAGACGGATATAATCAATATTGAGAACCTTGGGACTTTCGAAGACGTGAGCACGGCCTTGACCTTTGCTTACGGTAAAAAAATAAAAGAAAACACGTCTATAGGCGTTTCCGGTAAATACATAACCCACACGCTTGATACTTCAGTAAGCGGTTTTGCAACGTTTGACACAACTCTTTTTGTTGATGGAATGAGCAATACTTTAAAGGACCTGAAACTTGGTTTCGGGATCCAGAACCTGATCAGCACAAAACTCGGGGATACGGATGACGTATTGCCTTTGATCCTGAAGATAGGCGCCAGCCAGAAATTCTTACGGGACAAACTCATGGTCGCCCTTGACCTGGACAAAAATATGAATACGAATATGGGCTGGCACATTGGAACTGAATACTGGGCTATCAATTTTGTAGCGCTCAGGCTGGGTTTTCAGGGAGAAAGCGGGCTAAGGGAAACGACGGCAGGTTTCGGGGTTAAATATAAAGATTACAGCATCGATTATGCCTTTGCTTTGCATGACCTCGGTTTTTCGCAGAGGTTGTCCGGTTCCTGGAGGTTCGGTCCTTCGGTCAGGAAAGACAGGGATAGTTTAGTGAACCGTTATTTGCAGGAAGGCATAGAAGCTTACAGGCAGGGAAACTTCATGCTTGCGCACGAAAGGCTTGAAGCATCTCTGGAAATTGACCCGACAAATAAAGAAGTTCAGAAATCATTTAATAAGATACAATTGATAACAGGGTATGTGAAGGAGGCAACGGGAGAGAACGAAGAAGTAAGTGCTATAAGAAAAGCGGTTTCAGGGTATATGGAAGGCGATAATAAAACGGCTATAAATGCCCTGCGTTATGCTTATTATAAGAACCCGAGCAATGTGAAAGTCTTGGCCTTGCTAAACAGGATAGAGCAGCAGCTTGGGCAAAAATTGACCGATGCACATAAAGAAGAGGTCGTAGGTTTTACTATTATAGACCAGAAGATCTATGATTCAAGACAGGCCATAATCGAAGGTAAATATGATGAAGCGCTGATCAAGTGCCAGGACATACTTAACCTGGAACCCGAAAATATCACGGCCCTGGAAATGATGGGTTCGGCGTTCTTTATGATGGACCAGCCGGATAAGGCAAAAGAAATATGGATGAAAGTCCTGGAACTCGACCCTACGAACAAAATAGTGCCGGAGTTCCTGAACCAACTAAAATAACCCGTTAGGAACAGACCCTAAAAGCATACCGGAATACCGGAGCGTGCCGTAACGTTTCTAACGGGAATAGAAAAAACAAGGAATGATATATTATAAAAGTTTAAAGAGCAGTCCCCGTTAGAAATCTCGGGGCAAAATATGTTGTAAAACGTAAACATCAGTTTTACAATACTATAATTAAAGATTTCTAAACGGGGTAAAAAGATTCGGCTGATGAGAATGAATACGAGTAATACTTCAATAAATGAAAATAATAAATTAAAAAATATTCTGCATGGAATTTGTTGAAATTTCAATGAATACATGCTTTTTTTTGTAGTTAATATAAAAGTAATGAGGAATACCATGAAAAAGATTAATCCATCAATCATCAGGCAAAGGGCTCCAGCTATACTGTTATTTGCTTTTATAATATGCCTAATGCCAATTGCCAAAGTATCGTCCGCTGTAGAAAGAACAGATACAGATCAGATGAACCTTATGGACCAGGAGATAAAATACGAAAAAGAAAAATCTGATTACCTGCAGAGTTCTATCCTTGACAAGATACTAGGCCCCGGAAGGGCTGTTGTTATAATCGATATTGAGCTAGGCATTGAAACGCAGATCACAAAACAGACGGCAAATGAGCAGAAGAATGAAAAGAAAAAAAGGCTCGGAGACATGGAATATCTATTGCCTGGCATCCCTAACCCTAAATCCGTTACCAACGAAGCGCCCCCGGCCGAATCAAAAGACGAAGCAGGTCATGCAGAAAAAACCACTATTTCAGCAAAAACAGTCATAAAAAAACAGGTAGTGACCGTGCTCCATGATGAGCAGATACCCCAGGAGAAGCTGGATACGGTAAAAGATGCGATAAGCAGTATCCTTAAAATAACCCCGGCCCGCGGCGACAGGGTCGACTTTAAGAAAACGAAGTTTACCAGGGGTTTCTTTGAAAAAGCTCTGGACCCGTACATCCTTATCCCTTCTGTAGTTGCCTTGCTCATCCTGTTTTTTCTTTTCGGGCCTTTATCCAGCTTCTTCCGTTCTCTGGTAAAGACCCTGAGAGAAAAAGGAGGCACGGAAGTAACGGTAGATTCCACTTTTGCAGGCGGCCCGGAAGGCGAAGAAGGCGAAGGTAAAGACGGTAAAGGCGGCGGCGTAGGAGGGTTGGGAGGGCTTGAGTCCTTGGAAGGAGAAGAAAAGAAGTATATCCCTTTTAAATATATTACCGAAGAAAACCTGAAAAGGTTGTTGTACATTATCAGAAAAGAATCTCCTGAAGTAATAGCCCTTGTCATAAGCTACCTCAAACCAGAATACGTAAGGCTTATGTTGAATGGCTTAAGCCCTGAACTCCAGGCACAGGTCGCCGTAGAGATGGCAACGATACGCCAGATGACTCAGCAAAAAGTTTTATCTGTAGATAACGACATAAAAGACAAGATAGACTTTTTAGTAGGCGGGCTTGACCATCTTTTGAAGGTTTTGGATGAAGTCGATATTGTCACAAAAGAAAATATCCTTGATTATCTAAAAAACGAGAAACCCGAACTTTATGAAAGGGTCAAAAAATACGTCATAGTATTTGAAGATATCCCGTCATTCCCGGACCTGGCTATGCAGACTATAATAAGGGAACTTAAATCCGAAAGCCTGGCAAAAGCCCTGAGGGACGCGCCTGCCGATATCATGAATAAATTCTTTGCAAATATGTCGGTTAACGCAGCGGCCGTATTGAAAGAGGAAATGGAATACGGCAGGCCTTTGACCAAAGAAGAGATCGAAGAAGAAAGAAAAAAGATAATCGATACCGTAAAACAACTGGAGAGAGACACGAAAATATTCATAAGAGAAAGGCCTAAAAGCGGGGCCCTGGAAGGCATCCAGGACATAATCCCGGGATACGTGGAACCGGGCACGAGCGGTGACTTTAACGAGTATTTTAACGCAGGGGCCGGGTTTTATGATTCGGGCGATTATCAGAATGCAGTAGGTTATTTTGAATACTGCAGCCAGCTGGACCCTATGAATGCACAAGTCTTTCAATATTTAGGCAATTGTTATTACTCCTTAGGGCGTAATCAGGAGGCCCTTGCTGCTTTTGAACGAGCTCTCGAAATTAACCCGGCTGACGAATCTTTGAGGCAGTGGCTTGCAGAGCAAAAGAAAGTATTGAGCAGTTAAAAATATATTGCAAAATGCAAAATGAAAAAATCAAAATTAAAGTGTCCGCTATGGCGGACTTATTTAAATTAATCCCGCAAAGCGGGATACAACAATTTTGCATTTTACAATTTTCATTTTGCATTTAAGTTAGCGACCATCGGGAGCTAACTTTACTGGAGAGGATAGATGGATTTCAGGAAAAAAGACGTACAGAACAAAAATAATGAATTAAAAACGGATGCGGAAAAGGCTGGAAAACTGCCTGACAGCGCCCCTTTTAATGAGGAACAATTCACGAGTCTCTATCAGAAAGCCCAGGACCAGATAAAAATAATCGAGCAAAAGATAGCCAATGAAAGAGAGCTGTGGTACCAGAGGATAAAACAGAAAGAAGAAGACCAGGTATCCCTTAAATCCCAGCTTGATATGCTCGTTTATAAAGTTGAACAGGAAAGGAAAAAAAGAGAGGGCGACCTAAATATACTGCACCAGCATATACAGAAAGACCTGGCCGAACTGGAAAAAAGCATCAGCGAAGAAGTTAAGACCTGGACAGAAAAAATAAACCAGAAAGACAAGGAACTGGAAGAAATAAAGCACCAGTCCGTTTTTCTTGAAACGCAGAAAAAACTTGAAGCGGAAAAGAATATCCGGGACCTGCAGTCGTCGCTTGAAAGTACCAAACAAAAGTATAAAGCCATAGAAAGGCAGTTGATAGAAGAAAAAAATCTATGGATAGACAAGGTAAAAAGCAAAGAAGAAGAAATCATTAACCTTAAAACGCAGATATCCTTAAAAGAGATACAGATAAAGTCCGAGGATGAAAAAGCAAAGGCAAAAAAGCGCGACCTGCAGCTGACCTGGCAGGGCCAGACAAAAGAAATGGAAGAAAAGCTGGAAAAACTAAGGAAGGAATGGACCGATACTTACAAGAACAAGGAAGAAGAACTGTTCACGCTTAAGATCGCCCTTGAAGAGCACCTTACGGCTATTGCCCTGGAGGCAGAAAAGCAGGAAAAAGAAATAAGCAGTATGAATAATAGGATCAGCGACAGGATCGTGGTCATAGAAAAAAGCATTGAAGAAGAAAAGAGCCGCTGGCAGGAGCTATTAAAGGCAAGGGAAGAAGAGTTTAAGGGCTTAAAAGCAGAGCTTGTCCTGAAGGAAAGCCAGGAAAAGGCCGAAAGAGAACAGAGGTTTAAAGAACTAAAAGAAGAAGAAAGCCAGGCAGGCCGCAAACTGAAGGATATAGGCCAGAGGATAGAACAGGAAAAAGAAAACTGGAAAGTAAAAATATTCCAAAAAGACGAAGAATTGAAGATCCTGAAAATACAGTCCGAGATTAAGCTCAAGGAACTTCAGGATGAATGGTTAGATAAAGAGTCAAAGACAAAGGAAGAAAAAGAAGCTCTTATTGAGCGCCTGAAAGAACTTGAGAATAAGCTTAATACCGAAAGAGCTGCCTGGGAGAACGAGTTAAAAGGCAAAGACCTTGAGATCAACCAGTACACCGAACAATGGGCGTTAAAGAAAAATAACATAATAAATAATGAAAGGCAGAATATAGAAGACCTTAAAAACAAAAAGGTGGTCCTTGAGAACGAGCTCCTCAGCCTTGAGGAAAGCTTTAATAAAGAAAAGCTGCACTGGGAAGAATTGCTGAAGAATAAGGAAAAAGAGGTCGAAAATTATAAGAACGATGTTGTGTCCAAAGAATCAAAGATAAAAAGAGACCTGGCTGATTTTGAATATAAATTCAGCCTGGAACTTGAGCCTTTTACGCTAAAAACAAAAAACTTTGAGGCCGATATTTCCGCTGCATCAGAAGAATTCCAAAAGCAGATAGCTCTTAAAGAAACACAGAAAGTAATGCTCCAGAACAGTTATTTTAGGCAGGAAGAAAAATTAAAAAAGCAGCTCGATGCCCACAGCAGCAGAGTCAGCTCACAGGAAGGGGCTTTAAGGAATAAAATAGCCGGAGTACGCAGTTTGATCCAGGCGCAATCCCAGAACGCAACGGAGAAATTAGAGAAATTAAAAGCGCAGGAAGCAGCTCTAAAGAAACAAGTAGAGACCATAGAAGAGAGGATAGCAAATGAAAGAGCCAGGATTTCCCGTGAATATAAGACCCGCAGAGAAGAGATGGAAAGCAATATCAAAAGGCTTGAGATAGAAAGAAGGGACGTAAAAAAGAATATGGAACTGAAGCTTTCCAATAAAATAAAGGAACTTGAAAATGAGGAAATAAGGGTCAAAGAGTTTGAGAACAAAGCTAAAAATGAAGTGCTGCAAAAAGAAAACGAATTAAAACTCATAATAGCCAAGGGCGATGAGGAGCTGGCGGGTTTACGGGCTAATTTAGAAAATGCAAAGAAAGAATATAACCAGAGAATAAAGGAAAAAGAAGATGAAATAAACAAGCTTTTTGAATCCGTAAAAACCAACGAAACGCGGATCAACGGTGAGAAAAACAAATTAGAACAAGATCTGAACCATGAAACCCAGGCCCTTTTGCTCAAAAGGAAGGAACTGGAAGGAGCTCTTCTAAAAGAGAAAAAAGCCTATGAAAAAGAGGTAGCGGCCATAGACAGCAAGATAGCTTCTTTGAGGCAGAGTCAGGAACTAAAAACAAAAGATTACGAAGCTATGCAGGTTTTGTGGCATGAAAAAATAGCCCAGACAAAAAGCGAGTACAATAAAAAGATCGACGAAATGCATCTTAACAGGGATGATGCGAATAATATCTCAAGAGAGATGATAGACAGGCTGGAAAAAGAAGAGATAGAACTGCAGCAAAACCTGATAGAAAGCAAGTCAAAGTACATAAGTGAAACAAACAATTTAAAAGAAAAGTATGTGCTTAAGAAAACCGAACTTAACGGCCTGGTAGAAAAGCTGAACCTTGAGCTGGAAGAACTGAGAAAGACGGTCAATAAAGACTTGAGCTTGAAAAACAACAAGCTTGAGGAAGAAGAAAACAAATTAGGCAGTATTGTTTCTAAAACCAACAAGGACCTTTCCCTGTGGGAAAAAGAATTAAATCAGATCAATGAAACAAAAGATAAGGAAATAAGTGTACTGAAGGCCAATATAGAAAAATCAAAAGAAGAATACACCGGTAAAATAAGGCTGCAGGAAACCAGGCTGCTGCAGGTTCAGGAAAAAATAAAGAATGATGAAAAAACATTTGAAGCGGAAAGAAAAGGCCTGGACGAAAAGCTTTCGGCAGAAATAGAGCCCCTGCTGGAGAAGTACAAATATCTTAAAAACCAGCTGACTGTGGAACAACAAAGCGCTGAAATCGACCTGGCCGCGCTTGAAAAGAAAATCACCGGTTTAAAGAAGAAACAAGATGAGCTTGAAGCGGATTACGCCGTAATGCACGCCGCTTGGAATGAAAAGGTAGATAAAGCCAAACAGGATTATGAAAAAGAAATAAGCAATTTAAAACTGGAGCAGGCCAGGATTGAAGCAGAACATAAGGATATGCTGGAAAGCCAGGAAAATGATTTTAAAGCCATAGAAAAATACAGCCTGGAACAGCTGGAGCAGTTTAAAAAGCAGAAAGAAGATGAAATAAACAGGTCAAGGAACCAGGTAAGCAAATTGCAGGATGATATGCGGGGCCTGGAATTAGAAATAAGCAGTATCCAGAACAGCCACCCGCAGATCCTTAAAACAAAAAGCGATGAAATTTCAAACCTGGAAAAACAGATAAGCGACAGGTCGGTGTTTTACGCCCGGGAGCAGGAAAAAGCCGAAAAAGATATTGAAAATTATCAAAAGAGGTCTGAGGAAAGGATTTTAAAGCTAAGGGAAGGAATAGAAAGCCTAAAAGCCAAATTTAAAATCGAGCAGGATGACCTTAATAAGAAATATATGGAGTTAAGGCAGGAGCTTGAGAAGAAGAACAAGGATAAGAAAGAAGAGCTTATTAGTGAAGAAAAAATATATTTTGAACAAAAAGTAAACCTGGAAAAACAGAAAAACGAACTCCTTGAAAGCCTGAAAAACACGAAAACAATATCTCAGGAACAGCTCAGGCAGAAAGAGAAAGAGATCCTGGCTTTGCAGTCGGAGTTGTCCCAGAAGGAGAAAGCCTGGGAGCAGAGCTGGCAGATAAAAGAAAAAGAGTTTTCAGCCGAAAAGGCAGGTATTAGCGATGAGATAGAAAACCTGGCAAAAAGGTCAAAAGAAGAGGAAGAGATCTACGGAAAAAGGCTGCAGGAAAAAGAAGCCGAGATAGAGCAGTTAAGGACACAATACGACATAAGACTGAAAAAACTGGAAGATGAAATATCGCATAAGAAAGTGGCCTGGGAACAGACGAACACGGGGCTCTCATCGCAGGTTATGGGCCTGACCGAACAGCTCGCCAGCATGCAAAAGAACTATGAAGAAGCCATAACTTTAAAAGAAAAAGATTTGTCGGTTTTAAAATCAAACCTGGAGTTCTGGGAACTTAGGTCAAAAACTAATGAAGAAAAACGCCTGGCTGCCTGGGAAGACGAAAAACTCTCCCTTGAGAACAGGATAAAAGAAAGCAGCCTTAAATTAAGCAGCTTTGAGAAAGAATATAATGCCCTTATCGAAGAAAAATCCAAAATAGCAACAAGAATAAACGAAGAAGCCAGAATAACCGAGCAGGATAAATTAAACCAGTGGAAACAGTTTGAAGCCGGATTAACTGCCCAGCATGATCATTTGTTAAAGGAAGTTGAGGCCTGGCAGGAGCGCATAAAGAAGGAAACTATTGTTTCTGACGACAAGATAAAAGCCTTGGAAAGAGAAGTAGATAAAATGAAGTTAGAAGCTTCTTTAAAAGACACTATGATACAGTCAGACCAGCAGAAAATGGAGCGCGAGCATAGAAAGGTGCAGCAGAAATTGAAAGAAGAGCTCATGGCTTTGGAACACAGGATGGCAGAAGAAAAAGAAGACTGGCTGTCCAAGCTGCGTTTAAAAGAAGAAGAAATTGAAACTTTAAAAGTCCGGTTGACGATGCGCGAAGAAAGAAGGCAGAACGAAATCAATAAAAGAGAGGAAGAAGTCAAAAGAATTATTAAAGAGCTTGAATACAGCTTGACTGCGATACAGGACGATTATAATAAAAAAATACCAGAGAAAAAAGACAGGATAGACACCCTGCAGGAACAGCTGAACTCGATATTAAAAGAAATTGAAACCAAAGAAAAACAATGGAAAGAAAAACAGGAAAACAGGAATAGGGCCTTAAACGAAGGTTATGCCGGTTTAATGAAAGATATAGGAAAACTTGAAAGCGAGCTGGAACAGGAAAGTAAAAAGATGAACGAATTAATAATGGCTAAGGAAAAACAGATAGAGAACCTGGCTGTTCAAATGACCGCTAAAGAAAACGACCTGGTCGTGGAACGCTCCTTTACACAGGAAATAATTACTGAGTTAAAATTTAAATCGGAAGAATTTAAGAGGGTATTCAAAAAACATACCAGCAGTCAGAGCATCAACAAAGCAGATGAAATAGGTAAATTATTTGAAGCCTGCATAGAATACTTTAACAGCGAGAAATATGCGGAAGCAAAAGATAACCTGGAAAATATAATAAAGGCAGAGCCGGATTTTTCAGGAGCCTATAAATATCTGGCCTTATGCTATTGGAACCTCGGGCAGAAGGAAGAAGCTCTAAATACGGCTCAAAAAGCCCTTTTGCTTGAACCGGAAAACGAAGAACTGACGAACTGGATAAAATCCATAAAAAATAGAAATTAATTAATTCTCTTGGAGGAATAATCATGGCCGAAGACAAAAATCAAATAAACAAACCACCGTTTACTCCGCCGCTTTTGCCCGGAAAACAGCCGCCGAAACCGATCGTGGATGTAAACAAACAGGAACGCCCGGCTGCAGTTCCAAAGTCGCCGCCTTTTCAAAAACCGGCTTTACCGGGCTCAAAACCCGCCCTTCCAAAAAAGAACGAAGCGCCTAAAGCCGACATTCCTCAGGGCTCCAGCAGGCAGGCCATAAACGAAGTGGAAGAAGTCCGCAGGCAGCTGGAATCCCAGATGTCGGAACTAAGGAACCAGCTGCAGGAAGAAAGAGAAAAACTCCTTATACAGACGGTTAAGGCAAAAGAAGAAGAGGCCCTTGCTTCTAAAGTAGAAGAATCCCTAAAAGATATACAAGACCGCCTTCGCAGGGAAAAAAGGGAGCAGGAGCTCCAGGAATCGCTTTTAAAAACCGAAGGCCACACCAAAGAACTGGAACAGCGCCTCGCTCAGGAACGCCAGACCTGGGTCGAAACTTTAAGAACACAGCTTTCCCAGAGAGAAGGCAACGAAAGAGAAATCGAGCATCAGTTCGAATTAAGGATGAAAGAACTGGAAAGAAGGTGGCATGAAGAAAAACTGAACTGGGCGCAGACTTTAAAGAATAAAGAACAGGAAATAGGGCAGTTAAAAAAAGATATGGAAACCTCTCTTAAATCCGAGCAGGATAACTATGACAAAAAGATAACTTATCTTGAGAATGAAAGGGAATCCCTTAAGAGAGAACTCGGTGATATAACGGATATACGCCAGGAGGAAAAAAATAACCTTATTCAAAAACTGGAAGCCAGGGATAAGGAGTTTTTATCTATAAAGGCCCAGCAGGCGATGCTTGTTTCACAGGTGCGCCAGACTAAAGAAAAAAATGACCAGTTCATGCAGGTCCTGGAGAAAATGCGCGCCGAGAAGAATACGTTATTATCCCAGGTAGAAGTAAAAGACAAAGAATCCTTTTTAATGAAAACCCAGTTTGCCTTATACCAAACAAGAGCGAAATCCGAACAGGAAAAACTGCTGAAAGAAATGCTAATGTTCAAGGAACACGCAGAGAAGAATATACAGCAAAATCAATCAAATATAAAGGCAAAAGAAGAAGAAGTTAATTTGTTAAAAAAGACTTTTGAAAAAAGGGAGATGGAACTAAAGTTTGAAATAGATAAGAAAACCGTTGAAATAGGGTCCATTGTAAAGCAATATGAAGAAAGGATGAGGAACCGCGAAAACGAACTTAAAAGCTATTGGGAAAGGAAAGAATCCGATAACCTTTCTTCGTTAAGGCAAATGGAAGAAAGGCTGAAGAATAGCGAGCAGAGTTTTATAAATACCCTGGATAAAAAAGACGCCCAGCTTAAAGACGAACAAGCCAAATGGGCTGAGAAGCTGCAGGCGAAAGATGCGGATAACGCAAGGCAGATAGAAAAGAAAGAAGAAGAGTTAAAAAAGGAACGTACCGTCTGGGCCGAGAAACTGCAGGCGAAAGAAGATGACAACGCAAGGCAGGCGGAAAAGAAAGAAGAAGAGCTGAAAAAGGAACGTACCGTCTGGGCTGAGAAACTGCAGGCGAAAGAAGAGGACAACGCAAGGCAGGTGGAAAAGAAAGAAGAAGAGTTAAAAAAAGAACGTACCGTCTGGGCAGAGACATTGCAGGCAAAAGATGAGGATATAGCAGGGCATATAGTAAAAGAGAACAGCTTGGAAGTGGTTATCGCAAAAAACAGCGAATGTATCCAGGAACTGCAGAATAAGGCGCATAGTTACACAGATGAGATCTCAAGAGCAAAGGAACTTCTTTCAATCCAGGAAAAAGAATTCATGGATTTAATGGCTCAAAAAGAATCAGAATTTAAAAATGAAAAGCTTTATTTAACGGAAGCTTTAAAGGACAGCGAGAAAAAGTCCGCGGAATATGTAAAAAAGGAGAACGAATCCAATATAACTGCCATAAAGAACCAGAACAAAATAGCAGAATTGGAAAGCAGGATAAATGAGCTGAAAAACGAGAAAAGCTTTTTAAATGAAGTGATTAAGGAAAATGAAAGAAAGACCGAAGAATTCGTTAAAAGAGAGAACGACCTGAATATTGCAGCTGCAAAGAACGCTGAGAGGGTAACGGAACTTGAAAGCAGGATAAATGAACTTAAGTCGGAAATTGACAATAAGAACCATGTTGCCGAAATAAAAGAAAATGAGTTCAAAAACGAGAAACTATATTTAGTCGAAGCTATCAAGGAAAATGAAAGAAAAGCTGCAGAATTTGTTAAAAGGGAGAATGCCTTAACTATAGAGGCTGCAAAAAGCCTTAACAGGGCGGCTGAACTTGAAAACAGGATGAATGAACTTAAGTCGGAGATCGAAAATAAAAACCGTACCAGGGCAATAAAGGACAATGAGTTCCAGGCAGAGAAAAACAATTGGCTTCTAAATATGAAAGAAAAAGAAGCCAGGATAGAAGAACTTCTGGGCGAAAAGAATGATATATTCCAGATGAAAGAAGAACAGATGAAAGCTGTCAGGCAAAAGTTCCAAGAGGAACAGAAAACTTCGGATGCCGTAAAAAAGGATATGGAATCTGAATTGAAACTCCTGGAAAAAGAATTAGAGCATAAGCAGAAAGAAATGGATAAGGTCAGGGAAGAATCACAGTTCAAAGAGAAGATCTTTGACATTGAAAAACAGCAAAAAGAAGCCCTTCATAAGCAGGAAATCGCAATGTTCCAGGAAAAGATATTCGGGCTTGAAAGAAACATGAACATGCATGATGATGAGCTGCTACAGCTCCGGGAATCGGTAAAACAAAAAGAAGAAAACCTTTTGAAAATTAAGGAAGAAGCCCGTGCAAGGATAGAAGAATTATATGACGCTAATAAACGCCTTATGGATGAAAATGATAAAATCCTGAAACTGAAAGAAAGGAAGATAAAAGAATTAGATGAAGCTAACCAGAGCCTTAGGGAAGAAAACGAAGATATTTTAAAATTAAAAGATGAGGTTCAAAAAAATCTTGCAGGTGAGATCGAAAAATTGAAAGCCTCTATGAAAGACGAAATAGAGATGATAGAAAATGACCTGAAAGACGAGAGAAATACCCTGGAAAATAAGCTGGCACAGAAAGAAAACGAGGTCCTTGCTTTAAAAAGGCAGTATGAAAGCCTGCAGAACAAGCCGCCTTCAGAGAATCCCCTAAAGGGAGACATACTGGCAAAGCTCGAAGAGCAGACCGAATATAAAATCCGTGAAGGGAACGAGAAATGGATCCTGGAAAGGGACCAATTGGTCAGGGAGCTTAATAACTCAAGGATCGAAGAAGGGGCCTTAAGGAAGCGTATTGAAGAATTAAACGGAAAGTATTCGGAACTTGAGCTTGCAATGCAGAAAAAGAACGAAGATGTAGAGAAGATTATAAAAAAAATAAATATTATTGAAACCGACAGCTCTAGACCTGAAAAAAACAGCGATACCATCAGCGTTGCCGCCATCAAACAGCTAATAGATGAATATAAGGAAAAAGGCCTGTCTGAAAATGAAACCAAATCCATATTGATGAAAATATGGGAAAGTTTAAATGAACCCGTAATTGAAATAAAAATAAAGGATAAAAACTAAGTTTAGTTCAAAAAAGGGGAAATTAAAATGTATGATAAATTCATTAAACTAAAGGACAGGCTGGAAATAGAACTGACTGCTCTGGAAAACCATTTTACGCGAAACATCGTCAAAAGGTCTATATCTGGCCCGTATCGAACTGTCATTGCGACAGGCTCAAGCTCAGGGCTGAGCGGAAATGCTAATGTCGGCAGGACAGCTTTCATGCCCAGTCCGGCTCAAGAGCCCTGCATGAGTATGGACAAAGAGCCTGCAGCGGAAGTTATTCAAAATAAAAAAGATGCTTTTAACGTTATAGTCCACCAGCGCCTTGAACTGGAAGCCAGGCAAGAAAAAGAAAAGCTCGAAATTCTGGCCAGAAGCCAATCCATAGAATTAGATTCACTCAAGGCAAAACTCAAAGACTATGAAAGCCAAATAGAAATTCAGAAAGAAAAGATCCAAAATAAAGAAGAGAACCTTACTGTTTTCATTGCGAACGTGTCCAGAAAGGTCACAAAGCTGGAAAAAGATAAATATATGCTTGAAAGCATGTATAACGAACAAAATAAGAACAATACGGTTTTATCAGATGAAAACCGGTTTTTCAGGTCGGAAATTGAAAAATATCAAAAAAAGGAAAAAGAATACTGCGAAAAAAATGAAACTGTAAAAAACAAACTAAATGAAAACGACAAGGAAATCACCTTGTTGTTTTCAAGAGTAAAGAATTTGGAAAATGAGCGGATAAAGTTGATAGACGAGATACGGAAAATCAATCTGGAAAATGTGATAAAACAACAGTTCAAAGTGCACGAAAATAAAAAATCCGTGTTTGCAAAACTCTATAATTGGTTAGCCAGCCCGTTAATAAATTTAAATACGGGCAAAAATGGAATCCGCTAGTGTGCTGGCACTGACAGATCTTTACATTTGATTGTCATTGCGAGGAACAAAGTGACGAAGCAAGCTCAGTTTTAACATCAAGATTGCCGCGCTCCCTTCGGTCGCTCGCAATGACAAACCTATGAATGTTCAAACGTAAAGCTATTTATGACGCAAGACACTAGGTAGGAACTGCCCCGCTGCCACTCCCGGATTTATTTAATTGAGCCTCTCCATCGCAGTTTTGGCAAATAGGGTGTTTTGTGCGGCGGGTTTAACACCATAATGAATAATAAAAAATTTGTACTATTACTATTGAGTTCTTTTTTTTTAACTTCGGCGCTTTGGTCTGCCCCGGAACCTTTGACAGGCCTAAAAAGCATAGGTACAGGATTTAAACATGTAAAACTTACCTGGACTACTCCGTACGATACTCCTTCAAGCTCAACTCCTTCCCATTATGAATTGAGGCTTTCGACATTCAACCAGATCAATACCGAATTCAAGTGGGCAAATAATTCCACTATAAAAACGTACCCTTACGTAATAATGCTCTCTACAAATAATATCACAGGCGGCTTGACAGTATATCATACGGTTACGGGTTTGACGAACAATCAAAGCTATTTTTTTGCTATTAAGTCATCAACCGGTAATGTCTTTACTACTAATAAATCAACGGATATTGTCGGCTGGTCCGGTATAAGTTGTATGGATGTCCTGGCGGTTCCTTTTAATACAGCACCGGGGATGGTCGGCGGCCATAACCTGCTAAACGCTACTACCACTAATACAGCGACACCGCAACTTACCTGGGGAGCGTCGACTGCGGGAAACGATGATTTAAGTTACTTCGACACTGTAGCCTATTATGTTGAGCTGTCTACTTCGATAGCTTTTGCAGAAAAGATAACAAAAGACGACATACCCAGCAATTCCTGGGCAGTTACTCCTCCTTTAAATGAAAATACAACATACTGGTGGAGAGTAAAAGCTAAAGATTCCGAAGGCTTGTATTCATCAGGTTATGTTTTTCAGGACGACATACGTTTTGTGGTTAATGCCACTAACGAGGCGCCGAACCCCTTTAATTTAACAAGCCCTAACGGCACTATAGAAAACGGCAAACCTACATTCCAGTGGAATTTTACTACCGACCCGGACCCTGTTGACTCAGTAAAATACACCCTGTTTTATTCTACAGCAAGCGATTTCAACCTCAGGATAACGACCCGGGTTGCAAACCTGGCTACTAACTCGTCCGGGCCCCAACCTTCGGTCAATTTAATAGAAAACGCCACATATTACTGGAAGGTCCAGGCTGTTGACTCAAAAGGCAAATACAGGGTAAGTAACTCTACCTGGACCGTAAGGATAAATAATTCTAATCAACAGCCAAATTCTTTTATCCTGGACTCTCCAGGCAATAATCTTATAATCGCTACGACCACTCCTACTTTGAAGTGGGTGCCGGCAATAGACCCTGACCCTGGCGACACATTAACGTACAGGGTCGTTTACTCGTCATCCGATCCGAATATTGTTTTAAACTATCAATCCTTTCCAAATTTGACAACCGGCCAGTATAGAACAGGCCCGCTCAATGAAGATTCAACATATTGGTGGAAAGTCCAGGTAACGGATAGCCAGCTATCTAGTAATCAAAGTCCTATTTGGGCGTTTTATGTAAATGCCACAAATAATCCGCCGTATTCTTTTAATCTTTATACATCCTCAGGAGTAGTTAATACCAGAACCCCTATTTTTACCTGGCAGGCGGCAATGGACCAAAATGGCGATCCAGTAACCTATAGTTTTTATTACTCTAAACTGATTGATTTCAGCATTTCAGCTTCATCCCAGGGGCTGACCCAGCCTTCGTTTACCCCTGCTACTGATCTTGATACAAACAGCACATATTACTGGAAAGTAGAAGCCAGGGACAACCATTCTGGAGTTACACCTTCGACTACCTGGCAGGTAACTATCGTAAACAACCCTCCCAATCCTTTTAATCTTTTAACTTCTTCAGGGGTAGTTAATACCAGGACGCCGAAATTTACCTGGCAGGCGGCAGCAGACCCGAACGGTGACCCTGTAACATATAATTTTTATTACTCTAAACTGATTGATTTTGGCATTTCAGCTTCATCCCAGGGCTTGACCGCAACTTCTTTTACACCTGCAGCTCTTGATCCAAACAGCACATATTACTGGAAAGTAGAAGCCAGGGACAACCATTCGGGAGTCAGGACTTCCGGCGTATGGCAGGTAACTATAATAAACAACGCTCCCAATTCTTTTAGCCTTTTAACTTCTTCAGGGATGGCCAATAAGAGGACCCCGAAATTTATCTGGCAGGCGGCAACAGACCCGAATGGCGACCCTGTAACCTATAATTTTTATTATTCTAAACTAATTGATTTTACTCTTTCAGCTTCATCGCAAGGGCTGGTCCAGCCTTCTTTTACTCCCGGTACAGCTCTTGATGAAAACAGCACTTATTACTGGAAAGTAGAAGCCCGGGATAACCATTCCGGAGTTACAACTTCTGGTATATGGGATATAATAATAAATGCCGATTTACAACCGCCAAATAATTTTAATTTGTTATCTCCGAGCAACGGGGAGCGTGTAACTACAGGCGAAATCCTGTTTAGCTGGGAAACCACTACTGACCCTGACCCGTTTGATTACGTAGACAGTTATTCGTTATACTACTCGACTTGTTCAAGTTTAAACAATCCGGGCATAGTATCAGGGCTTAAAGTTTCGACCTATACTATCCAGGTCAGCGCTCTTACAGAAGCTGTAACATACTACTGGATGGCCAAAGCAATTTCTAAGGTAAGCGGCCAGACGAACAGCCAGACAAGGAGCTTTAACATATCTAATAAGGCGCCTTATGAATTTGATTACACCTCTTCTTCCGGTGTCATAAAATCAACTAATGTCTCGTTAAAATGGAAAAATGCAAATGACCCTGAAAATGACCCTGTTACCTATACTGTGTATTATTCGACCGATCTAAATTTCAGTTTGGTAAAATCTTCCGGCGGGATTAGCGTGCCTTATTATGGTTTGACTGCTTTAACCGACCATACTACGTATTATTGGTACGTAAACGCTACTGATGTAAGAGGAAATAACACGATACAGTCTGATAAAGTCTGGAGTTTCCGTGTAAACAATATTAATTACCCGCCGCTTTCATTTAACCTCCTTTACCCGCCGGACGGTACGCACTTAAGCGGTGTGACTACTTATTTGCAATGGCAAAAAACGACAGATCCTGACCTCAAGAGTTCGGTAGCTTATACGCTCTGGTATTCAACCAGCCAGAGTTTTGCCCTAAAGACCGTTTTAGACAGGCAAACTTCAGACTATTTCAGGTTTGCTAATAACCTGCTGTTCGGCACAACCTATTATTGGCGTGTTTATGCCCTAGGAGCAAGCGGGAACAGCAATGATATTACACAAACGCAAACCTGGCACTTCACTACCCTGGGCAGGATAAAGCCCTTTGTTCCGCAAAATTTTAAGGCAAGCCTTGATGTTACAAAAACCAGGGTTACGCTTAGCTGGGATGCGGTAAATAAAAATGCGGATAATTCTCCTATAACAAACTTAAAAGGTTATAAAATTTATAGGTCAAATAGTTTAGATGATATTTATAACGTTTCCGAAACAACAAGCGTAAGTTCCAATGTCCTTTCCTGGGTTGACACAAAGACAAGCGGGGATGTCGTTTACTATTTAATAAGGTCTTACAATATTTTAGATGTGGAAAGCGATAATTCATCTTTAAGAAGTGCCGGAGAAACAAACCTGTCTATTGCATCCCCGTCTGATCAAAGCGTAATGGTTTCTTATTCGACTGAATTATTGCCGTCTACGATGACCATTGAAGTAATAAGGCAGGATAACCAGGATAGTAATGTCCTGGGTTCATATATAGTAAGGACTGTCGGGCAAAACAAGGAAGTAATTAACTATACGCTTACCGAACCATTTATCTTAAGGTTCAGGAAAGGGAGTTTTCAGGCAGCTTTAGGCAGGGCGGTAACTCTCGGGTCAAGCTATGCCGGTGTATTCTGGCATAACGGAGTTAACTGGGCGTATATCGGAGGAACGCCGGATAACGGCGATATAATCGTCAAAACACCCTATATGGGCAGCTATCAGCTCCGCAAGGTGTTCGGAAGCACAGAATTTCGTATATTAAACCTCTGGCCGAAGATAATCACTCCAAATAACGACGGCATAAATGATGCCTTCAACTGTACTTTTGAAAATCCTACATCAAATTCTGTAAGTGCCGCTATTTATGACTTGAGCGGAGCCCATGTTGCAGGCTTCAGCTCTTTAACTGATGCCTGGTTCATCTGGGATGGGAAAGATGAACACGGAGACAGGGTATCTCCCGGGATATATTTATATCAAGTCAAATGCGGGACAAAGGTCTCTAACGGCACGGTTGTTGTGGCAAGGTAAAATGAATAATAAATGGAAGTTATTAATTATCTTAATAGTGAATTTTGCAATTTGCAATTTGCAATTTGCAATTGATGTAAATGCTGCCTTCAAGGATGATTTATATAGCGCACGTATAAATTCTATGGCAGGTGCCTTTGTTGCGGTCGCAGATGACAGCCAGTCTGTCTTCATTCAGCCGGCAGGGCTTGCAAACCTAAAGAACCCCGAGTTTTCTTTAAGTTACGGGCATGTTTATTGGGGACTGGATGACGGAAGCCAGATAACAAGCCCGGTCTTATCTTTAGGGATGCCTTTATCAAAAAAACTTTCCTTTGGGCTAGGCTATAAAACTATAAGCCTGCAAAATGTCTATGACGAGAGCACGATAACATCCGCCTTGGCATACAAACTTAACGGATTTTCATCAGTAGGGCTCGCTTATAAAAATCTAAGCATAAAATACGGCAGCGATAGTTATACATTAATAGACCCGGTCTTAAAGAGTAAAAATACGGTCAGCGACTATGACCTGGATATCGGTTTATTTATCCAGCCGCTGCCGTTTTTGAGTTTCGGGTACAGCAAACAGGGCCTTCTTGGCGCTAATATAGGGTTGGATGAAAAAATAAAATCACCGGCTGTCGAAAGGATCGGTGCGGCTTATAAAGAAAATATGTTTAAGGTGATTTATGAAAACGTGAAGCAGGACAATACTATGAAAAATCTAATGGGGATAGAGAAGGTTTTTTTAAACAACAGCTTTGCCCTGCGTTTCGGGTTCGGGTGGGGTGATAACGAATTTGGAAAGCTGGCAGTCGGCGCAGGGGCGAATTTCAATCAATTCTCTCTTGATTATTCATTCGACTATCCGTTAAAAGGGATTGAAAATACTTCAGGAGTGCATTTCCTGAGCTTTAACGTCAGGTTTCTTAAGCCTGAGGAAAACGCTGCGCAGCCAAGAAAAGAAAAAAAACAAACAGGGGAAGAAATAAAGAAGGCATTCAAAGATAAATTACAGGGTATGCTGTCACAAAAGCAAGTTAAGGAACCCCTAGCCCAGCAAACAAAGAAGGCCTGTTTTTGGAGTCCTATGGCATGTATTAGCAGCCTGGGGGAACTTATAAAGCCTCCTGAATTGTATACTTCTCCTTTTTATATCGCAGGCCCGCTTGGGCCTTTCCAGTTTCAGGTTGAAGAACCAGGTAAAGAGCTTGGTATTGTTGAGCAAAATAATATTAAATTGGAGTTAGAAAAATTGGCTCCGCCCGCAACAGGGCAGATAGATAACACAATTGAAACATTGCCGGCCCAGAAAGAAAATGCAGTTAGTGAGGTTCCTTCAGCTCCTGGGGCTCCTGCCATTGCTGTTGAACCGCAGCCTGAGAAGATCGGAAAACCAAAGGCAATAAATAAAGAAAAAGATAAAGTATCGGTTTTTAAAAGCCATACGGTGCTTTCAGGTGAGACTTTGCCGATGATAGCAAAAAAATATTACGGGAAAGAATCGGACTGGATAAAGATCTATGAGGCAAACAAAGACCACATTGAAAAAGGCTCTCTTAAACAGGGACAAGTTTTGGTAATACCGCAATAAAGAAATGTATAAGCTGTAACCCGTAACCTGTGACCCGAAAAACCTCCGGGTTACTGGTACCGGGTTGCGGGTCACTCTTGGAGGATGAAAATGGATGAATTTAATGACCTTGACAATGAACTTGCCAAATTAAAACAGGAACTTTCTTCCCACGGAGATGAATGGACGCGTCAATTTAATTTCCCCGGGTCAAATGATTACTGGAAAAGGAGGCAGGAAGAAGACAGTGCTATCTGGCAAAAAAGGCTTAACGTAAATGAAGAAGAAAAAAAGATCCTCGAAGAAAAGCTTAAAGAGCAAAAATTGCAGATAGAGAAGTATAACGAGCACTTAAGAGAAGTAGAAAAGAAGATCGAAGAAGATGCCCGCCGGTGGGAAGAGAGGTTCAAAGTAAGAGAGACAGAACTGATGCTTGAGAAAAACAGGGTTTTATGGGAAGAAAAAATGAAGGAAAAAGAAAATGAAAACCATTTCCTTCTTTCCAAAGTGTCAGAGCTGAATGCAAAAATTGGTGAGGAAAAAGAGCAGCAGTTGAAGGACAGGGATAAGACAGACGAATATTTGAGTAAATTAAAAGAAGCTCACGAAGATAAGACAAGGTCTTATACGGGCCAAGTAGATGTTTTAAGAGCCAGGGTCGCTGAACTTGAGAAAGATCTTGGGGAAAGGATGTCTGAACTAAGGACAAAAAGCGGAGCTTATGAAGAGAAGATAAAAAAGATGGATGACTATACAATAGAGCTTGCTAGGTTAAAAGATACCGCAGTAAGCGAAAATTGCCTGTTAAAAGAAGAACTTTCAAAGGCCAAGCTGCAGAATACGGAAGAAAAAAAGCAATTACAGGAATCCTTAAAACTAAGGGCTCAGCAGTTTGTTTCAAATTTTTACGCATATCTCGGTCCTCTCTTGGGGCTCTTGCACGGGATATCTACAAAGAGGCTGTCCGGCGACCTCATAGGGCCTGTCAAGGACTCAGTGCAGAGGCTTGAGAATGAAACTGGACTGTTTATGACGAATCTGGATATGAAGTTCCAGTATAATGAACTTTATACATTGGGACTTATTCTGCCGGAAGATGAATTGGGTTTTTTTAACAAGCTATCCGCCAGCCAGAAGATCAGAACGAAAGTGTTGGACATAAAGGCTATTAAAAATGACATATCCAGGATCAAGCCTCAAGCTGTGCTCGTATCCATAAAGTTTTTAAAATATGCCTATAAAATAAAAAATAAATGGTCGTTTATACCTGTAATAATTTTTGGCACTGTTAACGCAAAGCTTCACAAAAAACTTTTAGCAAAAGGGTTTGAGGTTATTTTACCGCCTTATATAACGGAAGAGATTATAACTCTGCTTAACCAGACAGTTTCCAAAAGTATTGCCTGGCCGGAATACTGGGAAAAGATACAGCCAAAGAGGGATTATCTTTCAAAGCTGGCAGTTATGTCGGGTTTAATCCTTCTTTGTTTATCAGGGTATTATTTGAATAATTACTATGTAAATAAAAGTTTGAATGTTGTCCTACATTTTAATACGCCGTACCCGCAGCCGACAAACATAACCTTTGACGGCCAGAATATCTGGGTATGCGACTGGTTTGGTCAGAGCATATATAAACATAGTGTTAACAATGATTTTAAGCTTATTAAGATTTTTCATTTTCCGGAAAAGCATTTTACAACACTGGCCTGGGCCGGCGGGTATTTATGGTCAGCCGATCCCTGGAATAAAAAGATATACAAGCATAACATGGATGAAGCTTTGTCCATAATAGGTTCCTATCAGGCACCGAATGCAGCCCCAAGCGGGTTGGCCGGTGACAGAGAGGTTTTGTGGTCCTGCGACAGTGCGCTGGCTCAGATTTACAGGCACAGGCTGGATGATAAATTAACTGTAGAAGAGACATATAAAAGCCCCGGCTCCAGCCCCAGCGGCCTTTACTTTGACGGAGAAAAGCTCTGGAGCCTGGATTCAAAAACAAATAAGATATATTGCCATGATATAAGTAAAGGTTTAGCTGTTGAAGGAGAATATTTGCCGGTCGGGTATGAACAGAAAGGGTATAATTTAAGCGGGATAGCTATAAGTAAAGACAGGGTATGGGTATGTTCTGAAAGGTTGGGTGAAATACAGGGCTATCAAAAAACCTTGTTAAAAAAAATTAAATAGGGCCTGCTGAAAAACTCAGCAGCCCTTGCCTTTGTCTTTGTACTCAGAATTTTTACTTTTCGAGGGTCAGTGCTATATTGACTTCAATGGCTTTGTCGTTTTCTCCGATAACAACAGGCTTTCTTATACCTTTGTACCCCCGCTGCCAGAATCCCATGACATAGTTTCCCGGAACGATGTTACGTATTTTATACCAGCCGTATTCCGAAGCATTAAAAACCAGGATCTCTTTACCGTTTTTTATAAGTTTAACCAGCGCACCCGGAATCGGATTATTTTCGATATCGGTTACAGTCCCGGTAATAACACACCTCTGCCCTATGATTTGTTGTTTTGAGGGCAAGGTTTCCTTGGTTTGCTCTTTTTTTGCCTCAATAACCTTCCTGCTTGATACCTTTTTTTCCACCTCTTGTCCAAAACGAACGTTTAAAGAATACCGATGAGTGGTACCTAGATCCCCGTAAAATGTCCAGGCATAGTCAAAACCTATATACTGGGATATTTTTATCCCTAACCCTGCTGACAATCCGGATAAGGCATCCAGGTCTTGAACTGTATTATAGCCAGCTCTTAAAGCTATCGTTTCAGTAAACCGGTATTCGCTGCCCAGGCTGAAATTTACATCGTTGTCTGCGGGAGCGTTGATATCCAGAGCTATTTTACAACTCGGCGCTAAAGCGTATGCGCCGCCGAGTTTCACGTTCATAGGAAGAGGGTCTTCCATATCAATGAATTTCATCTTAGTGCCGATGTTCTGCGCTGCCAACCCGATATACAGCTTATCTTCCATCAAGGCACGCAATATGCCTATATCCACACCGGTCGCGGTCGCAGTATGCTCGATTTTTGAGGAAATGTATTTCAAGTTTATTCCAAGGCCAGCGAACTTCAGGTCTCTTGCATAGGACAACGACAATGCCGTATCAGAGGGGTTTATAGTGTCACCCGCCAGTCCAGTATCATCCATTTTAATGATATTCCCATACGACATATATTGGGCCGCAAGGCCGAATACCCCGAAGTCTTGAACGGGCATCGAGTAGGACAGCCAGTCGTAGGACATCTCTTCAAACCAGGCTGCATGCATCATCGAAAGAGATTTAGTTCTGGCCCTGACCAGCCCCGCAGGGTTCCAGTAAATCGAGGTTGAGTCGTCGGCCATACCTGCGAACGCTTCGCCCATACCCGCAGCGCGGGCGCCCGCTCCGAGCTTCAGAAATTGTGCGGTTGAGGTTCCTGCGTCTTTCGAGCCGAATGAAGCGAAAGCAAGCGAGCTGCAAACTGCGGCCGTAGCAATGGCAAAAAATAACTTTTTCATGATTTTTCTTGGAGATGTATTCATCTATTTCTCTACAGCTATCTTGATTACCTTCTTGCCTAGATTGTTCTTGATCAACACGACATAAACTCCGCTGGCAACGACGCTTCCGCCGTCATTCTTACCGTCCCAGCTCGCCCTTCCTGTGGCATTTACATATTCGACTTTACGCACAAGCTGGCCGGCTACAGTGAATATCTTTATATCGGCGCTCGCAGGCAGGTTGTCGAACGTGAACAGGCCCTTGTTCGGCTTATAGGGAATAGGGTAGCCTTTTATAGCCGCCAGGTCAGCCGCAGGGGTAAGCTGTACTAGGGCGAACTTCGTCAGGTGCTTGACAGATGCTGTTATCTTGTTCTGGTCGGGGTAGACTGTAGAAGGTATTGTTACCCACCAGTTGTGTGTTGCGTCGTAATAAGCAACCGTAAGCTTGCTTTCGTCAAGCTCTGCAATATCTGAGTCCCTGTATAACAAGGTAATAATAATTTCCTTCAAGGGCTGGAGGCCTTTGTCGTTTGTTATCTCGATAGCGATATCCGTAACTTTAAGAACCGGTTGTCCGGAAGCGGAAACCGCAGCCGTAGATACAGTGAATGCTACGTTTTGGCCAAAACTTCCTGCAGGGATATCCACCTTGACTTCGCCGAAGGCAGGCTGAAGCACAACGGTTGAATTTGAACTATCATTTAACTGTCTTGTCGTTGTAATATTAGCTACCTGAACCAGGAAACGTTTTTTCAATGCAGCAGATATTGACCCTGTCCCGCCAGTGCTGACAACTACATCCCAGTAGCCCGTAGCCTTATCCAGGAGGCCAAACGTACAGGTTATCTTTGATGAGCTGACAACAGCAACGTCTGTGGCATTGATATCGTTTTGCCCTGATTTAACAAGTTTTACCGCCGCTCCTGCCCTAAACCCGGCCCCGGCAAGGTTGGTTATTGATACTGAGCTGTTGTTAAATGCAGTATCTGGAGTAATTGAAGTTACAGTAATAGAACTTATTACAAGAAAACCATTGGCAAACGTTCCAGATTCTGCTCCTGCTCCGCCTGTGCTGGCCACCACGTCCCATCTGCCTGGAGCCTTGCCGTTAAGATCGAACACGCAGGTTATCTTTGTAGGGCTGACTAGTGTAATGCCTTCAGCATCTATATCGTTTTCTCCTGATTTTATAAGTTTTACAGATGCACCTGAAACAAAACTTTTTCCTGCAAGGTTAGTTATTGATACCTGTCCGGTATTTGGAGCGCTGTTTGGCGTAATCGAATTTACCGTTACAGAACTAATCACAAGAAAACCGTTGCCGAGCGTTGCAGATAGCGATCCTGCCCCGCCTGTACTGGCTACCACATCCCAGTATCCTGTGGCCTTGCCCGCAAGGCCAAACGTACAAGTTATCTTAGAGGAGCTGACAACAGTAACGTCAGCAGCATTGATATCGTTTTGTCCTGATTTGACAAGTTTTGCCGACACTCCTGTCCTAAACCCGGCTCCGGTAAGGCTTTTTATTGAAACAGAGCGGCTGTTATAAGCGCTGTCCGGTGTAATCGAACTTACTGTTATAGAACTGACCACAAGAAAACCATTGCTTAGTGTTGCAGATAACGATCCGGCACCGCCTGTGGTGACTACCACATCCCAGTAGCCTGGCGTTTTACCGTTCAAATCAAAAAAGCATACAAAATAGGAGCCAGTTTCCACAGTAACACTGGAACCGATTATATCGCTTTGTCCCGGCCTCGTAAGTCTTGCCGATACTCCTGATCTGAAACCGCTGCCTGAAATAAGAGGTGCTACCTGCTTGATATTCGGCGCGGTATTCTCTGTAATAGAACTTATCGTTATAGAACTTATCAAAAGAAAAGCGTTTGGAAGAGTTGCGGATACAGACCCGGCTCCTCCAGTACTTACTACGACATTCCAACTGCCCGGCGCTGCCCCGTTCACATCAAAAGTGCAGGTCATTTTTGTAAAACTGTTCACATCCACAGTACCAGACAAAGCGTTGATCTCGCTTTCGCCTGACTTAGTAAGTTTTACCGACGCGCCTGCCATGAACCCGGCGCCTGTCAGGCTCGATATCCATACCAGCCCAGTATTTGGGCGGCTGTTCGGCGTTATAGAAGTTACAATTACGGAGCTGACTACGACCAGCCCATTGGTTAGTGTTGCAGATATCGACCCGGCTCCGCCTGTGCTGACCACTACATCCCACCTGCCGAGTGCTTTCTCGTTTAAATCAAATGCGCAGGTTATCTTTGTGGGGCTGACTATTGTTACGCCAGTAGCATTGATGTCGCTTTGTCCTGATTTGCTGAGTTTTACCGACGCGCCTGTCCTAAATCCTGCGCCTATAAGGTTCGTTATTGATACCTGCCCGATGTTACCCGCGCTGTCTGGCGTAATCGAACTTACTGTTATAGAACTGACCACTATGAAACTATTGGCGAGCGTTGTAGATATTGATCCGGCACCTCCTGTGCTGACTACCACATCCCAGTAGCCTGGCGCTTTCCCGTTTAAGTCAAATGCGCAGGTTATCTTTGTGGGGCTTACTACTGTAACACCTGTAGCATCGATATTGCTTTGTCCTGATTTGCTGAGTTTTACCGACCCTCCTGTCCTAAACCCTGCCCCGGCAATGTTAGTTATTGATACCTGTCCGGTATTTGGAGCGCTGTTTGGCGTAATCGAATTTACGGTTATAGAACTGACCACAAGGAAACCATTGGCGAGAGTTGAAGATTCCGATCCTGCGCTAACCACTACATCCCAGGTGCCTGGCGCTTTCCCGTTTAAATCAAAGGCGCAGGTCATCTTTGTTGTGCTGACTACTGTAATACCTGTAGCATTGATGTCGTTTTGTCCTGATTTGCTGAGTTTTACAGCCGCGCCTGTCACAAACCCTGTTCCTGCAAGGTTTGTTATTGATACCTGTCCGGTATTTTCCCCGCTGTTTGGAGTTATAGATGTTATTACCGGAGAATTGAGCGTATATGCTTTTAAGCATACATTTCTGTTGGGATGAGGAGTTCCGCCTGTAGTAGCTGTACTGTCTGTCCAGGAAGTGCCGTTACTGCCTATATAGCTTTGGCCTGCAGAAGCAGTCGCAAGGCTGCTGTAGTCCGCAAGAGGGTGTTCTATAGGAATTGGAAAATTATAACCCGGAGTTGTAAGTTTTACAACAATACAAAAGTCGTAATTAAGAAGAATCGGGATCGGGGAGTCAAGTTCAATTGTGTGATATCCGGAAATAGGAATCGTGCCTGTTTTACTTCCTAAAAGCCCGGAAAATGATGTGCCGTTAAAACTCTCATACACGTATATTTCATAACTTGAGTTCAAGCTTGAGGTATAAAAACCCACCGCCTTTAACTGGTTATTTGAAGTTGCAGTAAAAATATTGGCAAACCAGGCGGTGTCACTGCTGTAGCCTGTGTGCCCGGTAACGCCAAGCGGGTCATACTGGTAAATCTTATCATAGTTTCCGGTTGATTCGGCAACGTCGAATACAGTATTTTTTGTGCCTATTTTAGAATCATAATAGGAAATATAGAAATAACCGTTATCTCCCCAGGATGTCCCCCAGCTGTTTTTAACGATAAATGCCCCGTTTCCCGGGGGTATCGCAGAAAAATTACTTTTGTTGTAATTGTCATCCCAGCCGACTATTGCAACGCCGTGATTGGTCGTATTCGAACCGTTATAATAATAAGCATGGTTAGCTGAATTGTAATAAGTGGCTTCATTCATATACATAGATGTCATTACAGCGCCGTAAGTCGTAACCATTTCTTTTATGTTGTCATTATCCGTTGAACTGCCTCTGTCCGGGATAAAAAGCACTTCCTGTATATGTTTTTGTACAGGTAATCCCTGTGCAGACCCACCTGGATTTGAATATGGGTCATCGGCCTCGTTGACCGGCCCGCCCCATCTTGCCAGATATGCCGTTGACATAGTATAATTGCCTCCGTCAGCATATCCAGGATCAAAACCATGTAAATTTAAAATGTTATTTTCTGAAAAATCCCTGGTTTCAATTGGTAAAAGACAGGATTCCAATGAACTATATGTAGCAAAAGCCCAACAGGTTCCGTCCGGGCCTTGATTTTTTACAGGTGTAAGCTTTCCCTCACTGCGAAGGTCATAGGACGCAGAATAGCCAAGTAGCGGGGCTACGCCTTTAACCTTTCTACTAATTTTTTGGCCTTTCATATGAGAAAGATCAACCGGTGAAGGGATTAAGCCTAAAGCGCGGCCTTTTTGTGTTTGTTTTTGAGCTTTAACTTTCTGAAGATTTAAGAGGTAACTCTCGAAATCCGGATTGACAGGGGCAAGGTTTGAATCGGCATAGGCAAACGTGAATACCCCAAACAGAGATAAAAAAAATAAGGATATGATATATGCCTTTATACTTTTAAGTTTTTTCATTTTATCAGATAAGTTCCGCGACGTAATCGGCTATTGAAAGCGCTGAGGTAAGGCCCGGGGATTCAATACCTATCAGGTTTATCAGCCCGTCAAGGTTCCTGTTTTTTTCATTTACAATTATAAAATCTTTAAAATCGTCATCCGGGCCCTGGAGTTTAGGCCGTACACCGCAAGTGTCGGGGTACAGGTCTTCTAACCTGATTGAAGGCAGATATTTCTTTATGGAATTATAAAAATCATCTTTGCGGTCTTCGCTGACAGTGTAATCGATATTTTCAATATAATGAGTATCCGGCCCGAAGCGCACGCTGCCTGCCATGTCAAGGGTTAAGTGAACTCCTAAGCCGTGAATATTTGTAAAAGGAACAGGGTAAATAAGCCGTCTGGCTTTAAGTTTTTGCCTTGTCCTGAAATAATTCCCTTTACAATAATGCAGTTTGTAACCGGCTTCTCTGACATTTATATGGCAAAGCGCTGCTATAATATCTGAATTTAAACCCGCGCAATTAACCACGATTTCGGAATCGAATTTATAATTATCTTTCTTTAAAGTAAGCCTGAAACCGGTGGTTAGTTTTTCTATAGCTGTGACTTCGGAATCATAGGAAACGATAGCTTTGCTTTCTTCGGCTATATTCAACAGCGATTGCATAAAAGTGTGCGTATCGAGTATGCCCGTTGATTTGCATAACAAGGCAGCTTTTGCCTCAACTTCAGGCTCAAGCTCCATTAACTGTCCTTTAGAGATTAGCTCAAGCCCCGGGACTCCGTTATTTATACCGTTGTTTTTTAGTTTTTCAAGAGAAGCCAGCTCATCCTGGGTTGTTGCTACTATAACCTTGCCGAGGTTTGAGTGTTTGATGCCGTATCTTCTGCAGTGCTCGTACAAAAGAGAATTTCCTTTTACGCATAACTTTGCTTTTAGGGAGTTATGCGGGTAGTAAATGCCGCTGTGGATCACTTCGCTGTTCCTGCTTGAAGTTTCCTGGCCGAATTTCAGGTTTTTTTCAAGTATGATACAGGATTTGCCGAGCCCGGATAGTTTTGCACCTATAGCTAAACCGATAACCCCTGCTCCTATGATCGTAACATCAACTTTTTCCATGTTTATTATACTTAAAGGGCACTTTGCGGGCATCCATCCATATTTTGTCTAGCGCATAGAAAGCCCGGGCCTGGGAAAGCATCACGTGAATGACCAACCCGCCGTAATCGAGCACGGACCAGGATGAATTTCTTCCTTCCAGGTGCAAGGGCAGGCGGTTTTCCTTTTCTTTCAATGTCTTGTGTATGGCATCTATGACAGCGTTCATCTGAGGGGCCGATTCAACGCTGAGTATCAGAAAATAATCCGTCAATGTGGTAATAGGGCGGGTGTTAAGTATTTTTATATCTAAACTTTTTTTATCAGAGGCTATTTGTGCCGATATTTTAGCAAGTTTAAGAAACTCAGTTTTATCCGAAGAAGTTGGTTTAGTCATTAAATGATTCTCTTGCATTCATCAGCCGCTTGCGGTCCTGTTCTTCCTGCTGGAAATGAATATTCTCGATTGCCTCGGCTAATTGGTCGCTTACGGCCAGTAAGAGTGAAGCATTGTGGTTTTCAAATACGCCGGTTTTTTTTGTGTTTGTTATCGCCATAAACCCGAGCAGTTTATCCGGTAATATACAAGGCACAATTGAAAATGCTTTTGATGTTTTTAAAAAATCAATGCTCGAAAGAGGGGTTTCGGTCGAATCATTAAAAATAAACCCGGAAGGGTTTTCCTTGAGCTGTTTTATCAAAGGATGCTGCAGCGGTATTTCATTAAACGACTTATCGGCAGCTACTTCTTCAAATTCCCGGTTGAATTCATTGTACAGGTAAGTAATGACGTTCTCTGCTTCAGGGACCGCCAGCAGGATCTCTTCACGGATCCCCTTTACGATAAGATTCAGGTTACGGGCCGAAGCAATGATCTTGCTTGTCTGATAAACCGTTGCAAGTTCCCTGCTTGTCCGCTCCAGTCTTGCAGTTACGACCTCAAGCAAGCGGGACAAAATATTTATGCCTTCTTTCGGGTTTTTATTTATAACATCAAGAAAAGGCTTACGTGCGATCTTAAGCAATACAGCCTTATTTTTCGTCTTTGCATTAGCTGTCCTGTACTGGTTGGAGAAAAATGCCGTTTCTCCGAATATATTGCCTCTATTTAAAACGATCAATACTTTTTCTTTGTCCGCCCCTAATTTTTTGTATATTATTACTTCGCCGGATTCTATTATATAAAAAGAATCTGAAAAACTGCCCTCTTCAAATATCTGCGTAAGAGCGTCAAGCTTTACTTCTTCAACATTTACTAAAAGTTGCTGCATAATATCATCGTTGAGTTCCTTGAATATAAAAACTGATTTTAAAAGAGAAAGTTTATCCATTATTATTACCTCCGAATATTAGCGTAGAGCGGATAGCGTTTAGCGTATAGTTAAAGTCTTTGAATTTACTATCCGCTATACGCTCTACGCTGTACGCTATCATTGTCGCTATACTGTCATTGTTCTCCCGCCGGAACGGATATATTCAGGGTTTCTTGCTTTGCTCATTGCATCTTCAGTGGAGACAAGCCCGTTTTGAACAAGTCCGAGCAATGCGCGGTCAAGGTTTATCATCCCGAATTTTGCGCCGGTTTCTATGGCGGAATATACCTGATGCGTCTTTCCTTCTCTTATCAAATTTGCTATGGCAGGGGTAACAACCATTATCTCCCTTGCTGCAACCCTTCCGACCCCGTCTGTTTTCGGCAGGAGTATCTGGGAAACAACTCCTCTTAATGAAGTGGAAAGCTGAACCCTGACCTGCTGCTGCTGGTGAGGGGGAAATACGTCAACGACCCTGTCGATCGTTTGTGCAGCATCAGTAGTATGAAGTGTTCCGAACACCAGATGCCCAGTTTCAGCTATGGTAAGTGCAGCAGAAATGGTTTCTAAGTCCCTCATTTCTCCGATCAGGACTATATCAGGGTCCTGCCTCAAGGCTGATTTTAAGGCATTTGTAAAACTTTTTGTCTGCTGTCCGACTTCTCTTTGCCTTATTATACAGCTTCTATTATCATAGACGAATTCGATCGGGTCTTCAATAGTAAGTATGTGCTCATGCCTTGACTGGTTTATTAAATTAATAAGGCATGCAAGGGTGGTAGATTTTCCAGATCCCGTCGGGCCTGTGACAAGGACTAGCCCATTAGGTAAATGAGCAAACTTAAGGACAGCTTCCGGGAGGTTCAATTGTTCGGGATTCGGTATCTTTGAAGATATAACGCGCAATACCGCTTCTACACCGTTTTTTTGCATAAAAACGTTTATACGGAAACGGGATAAATTCGGTATCTGGACCGAGCAATCAAGTTCAAGGTTCTGTTCGAATTTTGACCTTTGATTTTCAAAAAGTACCGAATATATCATCTTTTTTGATTCTTCAGCAGTAAGAGCCGGGAATTCTTCCATCTGAACGATAGCTCCGCGTATCCTTGCCGCAGGGGGAAGGCCGATGACCATATGTATGTCTGATGCTCCACGCTGTACAGCTGCTTTAAGTACCTCGAACATTTCCATAAAACCTCCGGTTTGTTAGCGTATAGCGGATAGCGTTTAGCGTATAGGAACTGTAAAAGCCTTCTTTAAGGTTCTGCTTTTTCTATCCGCTATACGCTATACGCTAAACGCTTGTTTTTATTTAGTATTTATCTTACAATCTTCGCCCAGGATAACGGATATATCGATCAACCGTTTTTCATCATAGCGTGTTATTACCTCGCCGCAGTTAAGGATCTCTGAGATCCTTTGGGCCCCGCGCAGGTCACCTGTAAGGTCTTTTATTAAGGTCTTCTTCTGTCTGGTGGTGAAATTTCCCCAGTCTATTACGTCAAAGCCGCTTTTTCTCAATATCCAGGTCACCTGTTCTGCCATTTTGCCTGTTCCGGTCGCATTCCATATCTCGACACGGATATTCGGGCTTTTTGAAGGGTTTAAGTCTCGGTTTGGAAGGATCTTATTAAGCAATCCGTTAAGGTTGTCTGTATCATATTCCCAGTATCCTTTTTTATTGGGCTGGCCGGGAAGCTGGGAAAAACGGATATTTTTCATGTTTATGTCCTTGACTTCGATGATGCCGGAAAAAGCATCCCATGTGTTTATATTCGTAAATATTTCCGTCATAAGAAGTTTGGCAATCTTAGGAAGGTTGAATATAAAATAGGGATTTTTCCATCTTAAAAGAAACGATTTTACAAAAAGCTGCTGCCTGAATATCCTTCCCAGGTCTCCTGCTTTCCCTCTAAAGCGGACGTATTCCAGGGCTTTTGCACCGTCAAGATGGTTGACCCCGGCATTAAAATGTATATGCAGGTTTCCTGCCTGGTCGTCATAATTCATAGGCTCTTCTATGTCAACCTTTATTCCGCCTATAAGGTCAATGAACTTTTTAAAGCTGGAATAATTAATGGTTACATAATAGGGTATCTCCAGCCTGTTTTGGAATAATTCTTCGACTGCTTTGCAGACTTCTATAGCAGCGAAGGCGTCATTCTGTTTTGTCCTGTAATGGTATGCATAGACTTCGTTTATTTTTTTAAAGTTATAGCCTTTAGGAGAAAACCTCGTATCCCTGGGTATTGAGATTATGTCAAGGAACCTGCGCACAGGGTCATAACTTGCAAAGATGAGCGTATCCGAATGCCTTGCATAATCCACAATGTCCGTGCCTATCAAGAGAGCATTTATCCTTTCGCCTTTTCTGATACTTCTTGAGATGGGATTTGCCCAGGAGAGGTAAAGTGACAAAGATAAAATAACGGCAAAAGCTAACAAGCTTAACTGGTTAAGGTTTAAGTTTGAAATAGGTTTTAATATTCTATTCATTTCTTTTCAACAAAACCGTTCCAGGCAGAAACGGCGGCCGGATGCAGCCACTTTTTATTTTTCAAAACATGATAAGTTTTATAAAAAAGAGCCGCCTGCATAGCTTTATCAAGGTTGCGTTTAGCAAGCCAGCGTATTTTTTTTACACCTGCATATCTCCTGTCCGGTGCTGTTATGTCGGACAGATATATTATCTTAGAAAGCAAGGTCATGTCCGGGCCGCCGATAGTATGTTCTTTTATGGCGTTTAAAATAGCCTTATCTTTTATCCCGAAACGTTTATTTGCTAAAGCTGCGCTGGCAAAACCGTGCAAGACCCACGGGTTATAATTTATCGTGTCTTCAAGGTTTGGTACAGGCACCTTATATTTCCTTATATATCTTATCAACCCTTGTTTTGTAAAGCCTTTGCCTGCATCATGGAGAAGCGCTGCTAAGCTGACTTTAGCTTTGGCAACTTTATACCGTCTTGCCAGGTCTAGAGCGGTACGCCAGGCTCCTAAGGTATGTATAAACCTAGCCTGCGACTGGTTTTTTTTTAGATATTTAATTATAGCATTTATATCCAGTTTATTCATTGTAAAGACCGTTTACTTTTATGTACCGTTCGATCTCTTTTGGGACTAAACTTCTTATTGATATTCCCTTTTTAACATTATACCTTATCAGGGAAGATGACACATCATAAATGACTTTACTTAAAAACAATATTGATTTTTTGTAAGGAATGCTGTCTAATACTGTCCCGGGCCTGTTGCCTGTTATTATAGCACAACTTGAAGCAATAAGTTCCGGTTTCTTCCATGTTTTTATTTCAGAAAGCGAGTCAGAGCCCAGGATAAAAAAAATAGAAGCCCTGTTGAATTTGTTTTTGAAATATCTGATTGTCTGATAAGTGTAAACTGGTTTTCTGGAATTTAATTCAAAATGGCTGACCTTAAAGAAAGGATAAGGTTTTAACGCTAGCTTCAGCATTTTTAAACGGTGGTTTTGCGAGGTTAATTTCCTGTTTTTTTTGTGAGGAGGATGATATGCCGGTATGAATATTACTTTATCCAGGTCAGCTTCTTTCTTAGATAAAAGCGCAAGTTGTATATGGCCTTTATGCACAGGATCAAAAGAGCCGCCAAATATACCTATGCGCTTAATCTTTGTCACTTATATTATCCTTAAAGAGGGCATAAACGTACCGTTGGTTTTGAAGTTTCTTGTTACTTGCAGCTTACAACTTAGTGCTGATGTTATTATATCTCATTAATATACTTTTTTTCAAGCCAGCCCCTTAACCCTTCTTGTTTTAGTCCAATTGCCACCCACTCATCTTTCTGCCCAAGTGTCATTATTTTCTTTCCTTCAGGCAGGCTAAACCCTATGGAGTTCTCAAGACCAGGTCCGTTTCTTACTTCGGCAGGGCCTGAAGTAACTATCGCCCAGCCTGCCATTACTTCCCTGTCTATTTTTATAAAAAGTAGGCAGGCTGCAACCAGAAGCAGCAAAAGAACGATGCCGCCGGTCAATAAGAGTGCTCTTTGTTTGTTGAAAATAAATACTGAGATAATAAAAATAAATAATAAAAACAAGAAAGATGATAAAGAGAGCAGTTCGTTAAGAGATGCCAGGTTGTTTAACGCCTGCATCACTTGATCAATAAAGGAAGGGGGTGGTTCCTTGAGCATCCTGTTAATGAAATCTATATTGTAGCGCACATCGTTGTCCCTGGGCATAAGTTTCAGGGCTTTTTCATAATTCAGGACTGCAAAACCCATTTGCTGATTTTTGTAATAAGCATTTCCAAGGTTGTAAAACAATGAGCCGTTTGCCTGGTTCTTGGATACAAGTTGTTCGTATAGATTTATGGCTTTTACAAATTCACCCTTCTCGTAAAATCCATTGGCCTGGTTAAATAAATTCAAGGAGTCATCGGTTGCGAATAAAGGTAAAGATAAAGATAGAGATAAAGATAAAATCAAAATAGTTTTTTTCATATTTGTTCTATTACTAATAATCCGTGATATCATGTTTTTATACATGCGACATGAAATCCCCCGCTTTCCGCGCATTTGTGCGGCCCAACAGCACCTGTCGGGGGATAAATGCAGATGATGTCGCAGTAGGTCGCGTTATTAAAGGAGCCTCAGGCTCCTCCGGAGGAGCTCCACTGATTTCCAGTTTTGCATTTTGCAATTTGCATTTTTTAATGGTTTTATAGTTCCTTTTCCAGTTTGTTGATTGTTATGGCTGTTTTTTGATATATCTCACGCATCATGCTTTCAGTCACCTGAGATGGAGCAAACCGTACCATAGCGCATTCTTCCAACAGCCTGTTAACTTCAGCTATGGTTTCAGCTTTTATTTCTTTCTTTGACAAAATAGCGGAAATTATGCTTGAGGTAAGGCTTTCTGCCGAAACATTTGTTTTATTTGCTATGTATTCAACTATTGCCCTTGAGATTGCGTTATAAAACTCTGATGAGTTTTCAAGGTTCAGCAGTTTAACGGCTTTTTTAAGGTATTTTTTTGAAGTGCCTGAAGCCCGCAGGCTTCTTGCATAGGCTATATCTTTATTTAATTTCTCCTGCCAGTTCACATATATAAAAACAAATCCGAAAATAAAGACCGGAGCAAGATTTACCAGTTTAAACCAGGCCTTTGTGTATATATAGCCCTCAAATACCCTGTAATTTGCCAGAGTTTTTATAAACCTTATATCCTTATTAACTATTTTTATGTCATTTGTTCTTTGTTCCGGGATATTTGTTTCGATCTGGGGCCCGGGCTTGACTAAAAGCTTAAATGAAGGTGTTTGCGCATTTACATATTGTTTTTTGTCCGGGTCAAAAAACGGGAAACTTATCGGTTCAATGGTCTTATTACCCGGTGTCTGCGGGACTATTACTGTAGTAAAAGTCTTATTGCCTTTTAAGACACCGGAGTCCTTATTTATATTTAGAGAGCCTACCGTTTCATATTTTTTGAAATCAGGCCAGTCCGGCAACTGCGGTTCTGCTATAGCTTTAATGTTCCCGGTGCCAGATACTAGAATGTTCAAGGTCACGGGTTCATTGACCTTTACGGTTTTTTTATCTATATCCGCAGTTATGCTGTATTGGCCCACCGTCCCGTTAAAACCTTTTGGCTTATTGGCTTCAGGCAGCGGGTTTACGTTAATTGTAATGGGTTTCGATTGTATGATTTTTGTCCTTCCCTGTGAAAAAAAACCGCCGAAAAAATCGGCGGAATTGTAGTCGGGTATCTGGCATGTCAGGGATGCTTCTTTCAGGGTGAACTTGCCGGGTTTTGTGGGAAAAAGCAGGGTTTTTAATTCTGTAATCAGGTATCTTCTGCCTTTATATACAGCATTATAATTTTTGGGAGCGAAATCTTCAGACCAGAAACCTGAAAAATCGCTTGGCGTAAAGCCAGGTTGAGAAAGGAGGTCTATCCTTCTGTAAAATTTCAAAGAATAGGTTATTTGTTCATTTACATAGGCATTCTTTTTATCAACCTCTGCAACCAGGAAGAGGTCATCGCCGGTTTCAGGTATGTTTTGTTCTTGAGGCCCGGAATAATTGCCCTGTTGCCTTGGGGCATTATTTTGAGAGGGTGCGGATTGGACAACATCTACCGGTATACGCTGGGTCTGATAGATTTTACCGTTATAGTTTAAAGTAATGGGCGGTATAGTGGTTTTTACTATTGTTTTGGGAACTAACACATACTTAAACACTATAGAACTTGATACCTGCCCGTTTATTATTGATACATTTTGAGACCTTCCGGAAGAATACATATTAAAATCAGTAAGCTGGGGGATATCCGGATTCGGGAGGTTCGAGCTTGTCCCTGAAACATCTATCTCAAGTACGATCTGGTCATTTATGGATACAACGTTCTTGTCCACGCTGGCTGAAATACTTATGTCATCAGCACGAACGGCAGTAGTAAGCGATAAGCTATAAGTTATAAGAAACATCAATGAAAATAATGTTGTTCTTAATATATTCCTATTCATTTTATTGTTTTTGTAGTTTCTTAGAGCTTACAACTTAAAGCTTATAGCTGCCGTTCTACCAGTCTTCTTCTACTTTCGGCATTTGAGGCATCTTCATTTTCCTTTTCTTAGCTGAATCCCTGTCTGCCTGGTCGAAATACTGTAATATTCTTTGGGCGTCTTCTTTTGACATTTGATTTTTTTTATCTTCCTTGTCGTTTTGCTTAGCTTGTTTGTTATTGTCTTTTTCTTGTTTTTTCTTCTCATCTTTTTTATTTTTATTGTTTGGGTTTAATTTTTGCCTTTTAACGTATTCAAAGTTGTATTTTGCTTCAGCATCATCCGGGTTCAGCTCGATAGCTTTTTTATAATAGTCCAGGGCCTGGTCGTATTTGTTCTCCCTGAAAGAGCTGTTGCCTAAGTTGTAATAAACACGGCTTTGAAGTTTTTTATCATTAAAAACGGCTGCTTTGTTAAACTCATTGTTTGCCTGGTCATACTGGTTCATTTTGTACAGAGAATCTCCGATATTAAAATGGATTGCAGGATTATCAGGCTGGTTTATTTGCGCTTCCCTGTAGTTATCAAGAGATTTTTGAAAATCTCCTTTTTTAAAATAGGCATTGCCTGACCTTATTTTCGAAGGCGCCCCAGCATACAGATTATACGATAAAAAGAATAAATTTAAAAATATAAATATTTTTTTCATGATTTTGCCTTAAGCCTAATCTCTGGTCCTTGCCGTTTCTTACCGCTTACAACTTGTCGCTTATAACTGATTTCCTGTCCGGTATCAAAAACTCGACTAACAATAACAGGAACCCGAAGAAAAGGGGATATTGGAACCTGTCTTCATATTCCCGGTTTATATTGCTTGAAAGCTGTTGTCCTTTCAGGCCTTTTATTTTACTCGCAAGTATTGCGATGTTTATAGCCCCGTCGCTTGCACGGAAATATTGCCCGTCACTAAGTGAGGAAATATTGGTGAGCAGGGACTCGTCAAGTTTTGACATTATAACGTCGCCTTTTTTATTTTTCTTATAGCCCGTGAAAGTTCCCTTATCGTCCTTGAGAGGAATGGGTTCACCCTGAGGGTTCCCAAAACCTATGCAAAAGATCTTTATGCCTTCCTTTGCGGACTCCTCGGCAGCTTCGACCGGGTTGGAGTTGTGGTCCTCGCCGTCCGTGATAAGAATAATAGCTTTTGATTTCGGTTCGGTTTTAGAAAGGCCCTTATTTGCAAGCCTTATAGCATTTCCTATACCTGTCCCGGGCAAAGGTATCAGGCTTGTATCCATTATATCCAGGAACAGGTTTACGCTTGACAGGTCAAGCGTAAGCGGGCATTGCCAGAAAGCATTACCTGCAAAGGCAATTATCCCTAGCCTGTTGCCCTGAAGATTGTTTATCAATAAAGACAAAAGTTTTTTTGCTCTAGCGAGGCGGCTGGCTCCTTTAGTCCCCTGGGATGCCGTATCTTCAGCGAGCATGCTGTTGGATACATCTATAAGGAATACAACATCTGCGCCTTTTTGTTTTACTTCAACGAGTTTTGTGCCGATTTGTGGCTGCGACAAGCTTATAATGAAACAAAAAAGAGCAATAAGTATAAACAAGAATTTAATAATTTGCTTTTTTATACTCAAACTTGATAGTTTTTCAATTAAAGCGATATTCCCGAAAGTTTTAAGTGCTGAGATTTTATGTCTTAAAACATAAATAAACAACAGCACCCACAAAGGTATGAAAAGCATTAAAAATAATATGTTCGGATGATTAAAACGCATAATTAACCTCAGACTACAGACTACAGACTACAAACAAAAAACAAGGACTATGGAATTTGCTTTAGTCTCAAGTCTGTAGTCTGTTGTCTGCCGTTACGGTACTTTTCTAAGCCAGGTATATGAAAGAAATAGTTCAAACCCCAGGAGTACGATAGCCGGCCATAGAAAATATAAAAACAGCTCGGTATAGTTAATATATTTTATTGATTTTATCTCTGTTTTTTCCATCTGGTCGATCTGTTTAAATATATGTGAAAGCGATTTCGTATCAGTCGCCCTGAAATAACGGCCGTTACTGGCCTCAGCTATTTTTAACAGCGTAGATTCATCGAGTTCCTGTTCAGGTATCTTTACGTACCTTTTTCCGAACAAAGGATCATCTACAGGATATAGCGCGCCTCCCGGCTTGCCTGAGCCTATGGTGTATATTTTTATGTCACTTGCAGCAGCAGCTTGGGCTGCGGTTACGGGATCGATCTCTCCCATATTGTTCCTGCCGTCAGTCAAGAGGATCATTACCCTGCTCTTTCCCGGGCTTCCTTTCAGGCGTATCGCCGCTGTCGCGATCGCAGAGCCTATGGCAGTACCGTCAAGTTGAGTCATGCCTATTTCAACCTGGTCAAGGAAATTTAAAACTGAATCATGGTCAATGGTCAAAGGGCACTGGGTATAGGCCAGCCCGCTGAATACCACGATGCCTATCCTGTCATATTTTCTGCCTAATACAAAATCTTTGGCAACATTTTTTGCCGCAACCAGCCTGTTGTCCGGCTCAAAATCTATTGCCTGCATGCTTGAAGATGTGTCAAGCACTAGCATAATGTCGATTCCCTGATTGAAGACCTCTTCTGTTTTCTGCCCTGCCTGGGGTCGTGCAAGTGCAAGGATTAAAAAAATAAATACAATATACCGTAAATAAACCGGCAGGAACTGCAGTTTTACTTTTGGCGAAGGGTTGATCTGGCCCAATAATAAAGCATCTGAGAATAAGAGGGAAGATGTCCTATTTTTCCTTCTTTTATACTCTTCCCAGGCAATTAGAGGGATCGTTATCAATAATAATAAGAATAAAGGCGATGCAAAGCGCATGTTATAAATCCTTAGACCACAGACATCAGACAAAAGACTTCAGACTCAAGTTGTCTGGTTTTTTACTATTTTAACTCCTGTTTCCAGATCATCCATACAAGTTTTTTCATCCGGGCGGTATTTCGCAAATTTAACAAGGTCACAAAGTTCAAAAAAACCTTTTATATTAGCCAAAGTTTTTTTATCGGTTATCTTCCTGCGCAGGTCGCTGTAGATCTCGCTTGTTGTCCGGTCCCTTGTCTCAATTTGATAGGTAGCAGAAAGAAAATCCCTGAGAATATCCGTTAAGGCGATATAAAATTCTTTTATTCGTCCTTCCTTAAGCAGCCCTGAGTTTTTAAGTTTTTCAAGTTCTTCAAGAGCAGTTATATGAGGGGGGATCTTTGGTTCGTTAGAGACAGGTAAAATAAGTTTATTTCTTTTTTGATAATTTTTATACCACAACAAAAAACCTGCAGCGAGGCTAGCTGTGATGAATATCCATAAAAAATAAGCAGCTAAAGGGATCTTTAAGTAAAACGGCGGTTTAATGTCTATTATATCCCCTTTGTCGCCTTCCTTTAAGAGCAGGCTTTCGACCTCTACTTTTATACTCTGTGTCTTTATCTCGTTTTCTTTGCCTTGAGAGTCTTTAAATTTAAAAGTTATTTCAGGGATCAATACCTCTCCCGTAGTAAATGTCGCTAAGGTGTATATAAGGTTTACCTGCTGTTTGCTTTCTTTATTTTGGATCTCTTTTTTAAAATCCCTTATATCCCAGCCTTTGATCTCCGGGAGTTTTTCGGGAAGGTCAACCGTGAAAGTTTGAGGAAAGGTGAGGTTTACCTTGAGGTTCAGGTTGTCGCCGATACTTATTTTGTTTTTGTCCGTGCTGTTTTGTATCAAAACGCTGCCCTGATCCGCCAAACAGGGGATACAGCTTATTAACAAGAATAAAATGAGTTTTAATATACTTTTCATCTTCCGATCCTTTTTTCCCGTTTTTTGAAAAACTGGATTAACGGCAATATATAAGGTTTGTCGGTAGATACGTGAATATGGTCCACGCTTGATTTTAAAAAAATCCTGTCAATATTCCTTTGCCAGTTTTCTTTCTTTGTTTTGAATTCTTTTAAGAACATTTCGTTTGAAGTGTCAACCGTTATTCTTTTACCGGTTTCGGCATCTTCCAACTCCATTAGCCCGATTCTGGGCAACTCAAGTTCTCTCGGGTCGGAAAGGTTTATCGCTATCAGGTCATGCCTCTTGTTCGTTATCCTTAAGGCAGGTTCAAAGTCCTTATCCATAAAATCAGATAGCAAAAATACGACGGATTTTCTTCTCCAAAGCTCATTAAGGTAGCCAAGGGCAAGGGAGATATTCGTGCCTTTGCCGGATGGTTTAAAAAATAATATCTCCCGTATAAGCCGCAGGATATGATTCCTGCCTTTTTTGGGTTTGATGACCTTTTCTATTTTGTCAGTGAATATTATCATTCCTACCCGGTCATTGTTCCTGATGGCTGAAAATGCAAGGATTGAGGAAATTTCTGCGCTTATTTCTGATTTGAATTTGTTCTGGGTCCCGAACTTTTGGGATGCGGAGGCGTCGACCAAAAGGATTACAGTTAACTCTCTTTCTTCGGTGAATTTTTTTACATAAGGCTTCCCGTAACGTGCAGTAACGTTCCAGTCGATAGAGCGTACGTCGTCTCCGGGCATGTATTCCCTTACTTCGGCAAACTCCATTCCCCGGCCTTTGAACACACTGGAATACTGGCCGGCAAATATCTCATTTACCATTTTTCCGGAACGTATCTCGATATGCCTTATTTGTTTTAATATCTCTTTTGGAATCATTTTATTAGACTACAGACTAGAGACAGCAGACCAGAGACTTGAGACTACAGACTTATAAATCTTTGGTTTTAGTCTGAAGTCTGTGGTCTGTAGTCTGTTACCTGCCGTTAAGGTACTTCTACTCCGTCAAAGACCTGTTTAACTATATCTTCACTGGTCGTTTCCTCGGCTTCAGCTTCATAAGTCGGTATGACCCTGTGCCTTAAGACATCAAGGCCTATCTCTTTCACGTCTTCGGGAGTCACATAGCCCCTGCCTTTGATGAAAGCATAGGCTTTTGCAGCCAGTGTCAGGCATATAGTAGCGCGGGGCGATGCACCGTAGGCTATAAGTGATTTCAGGTTCTCAAGTTTATAGTCTTCGGGTTTTCTTGTAGCAAATACGATATCAACTATATAATTCTTTACCTTTTCATCCACGTAGATATCGTGTACGATAGCCTTTACCTTTTTTATGTCTTCAGGCGTTATGACCGGGTTTACTTTTTCCAAGGTTTTGGACGTCATCCGCTCCAGTATCTGTTTTTCTTCTTCTTTGTTCGGATATGTTATCTTCAGTTTTAACATAAAACGGTCGATCTGAGCTTCAGGCAAAGGGTAGGTACCTTCCTGTTCTATAGGGTTTTGTGTTGCAAGGACCATAAACGGTTCAGGCAGAGCATGCGTAGTGTCGCCTATGGTTACCTGGTATTCCTGCATAGCTTCAAGAAGAGCGCTTTGGACCTTGGCCGGGGCGCGGTTTATTTCATCAGCAAGTATAAGGTTAGAGAATATCGGCCCTTTTTTAACGCTGAAACTTGCGTTTGACGGGTTGTAAACAAGGGTCCCTATCAAATCTGCAGGAAGAAGGTCCGGCGTGAACTGGATCCTCTGGAACTTTGTCCGTATAGCGCTTGACAAAGTCTTTACTGCGAGGGTTTTTGCAAGGCCCGGGACGCCTTCTATCAGGATATGCCCGTCAGCCAGAAGGCCTATAAGCATCCTTTCTAATATATAATTTTGTCCTACGATGACCTTGTTTATTTCGCTCAGTAACTGTGCTACAAAGATGCTTTCCTGTTTGACTTTTTCATTGATCTGACGGATATCCATCGGTGTTGTCATAAAGGCCTCCCTTATGTCGCGTCCCCGCCTTGGGCGGGGACTTACCTTCTCCCGCTCTCTGCGGGAGAAGGATTGTTCCGGCTCGATATGAAACTGCTCGCCGGAACGCTCCCAATAGGGAAACCTTTGGTTTCCCTTCTTGTGTCCGCCATTGAACCTTTGGCGGACTGTCATCCCTTCCTAAATTGTAGTGAACTTATTTAAAAGCGTAGAGCGGATAGTGCTTAGCGTATAGTTACAACCTTTGATTTTTCTAAGCGCAATATTTTAAAAAAGCGCATAGAGTATAGAGAATGACGGATAGAAAAAAATCATGAGTTGTTTTTGATTTTTATTATCCGCTCTACGCTCTACGCTATCCGCTATTTATTATTCTCTTATTTCTCCGTTACCGTGAACTATATATTTTGTTGTCGTTAACTCTTTAATTCCCATAGTGCCTCTTGCATGGAGCTTTTGGGTAGAGATGCCTATCTCTGAACCGAGCCCAAAGACCGAGCCGTCATGGAGCCTCGTGGAAGCATTATGAAATACGGCTGCAGCATCAACTTCCTTCAAAAACTTATCGGCGGTTTGTTTATTTTCTGTGATTATCGCTTCCGAATGGCCTGAACCGTACTTATTGATATGGTTAATGGCCTCTTCAGCGGAATCTACGACTTTTATAGACAGTACCAGGTCTAAATATTCGGTTGACCAGTCTTCTTCTTTTGCGGGTATAACTTCGGGTACTATGCTTTTTGTGATCTGGCAGCCCCTGACTTCTACTCCCTGTTCTTTGTAGGTATTACACAGAGGCGGAAGAAAACTTTTTGCGATATCTTTATGCATTAAAAGAGTTTCCAGGGCATTACAAACCCCCGGCCTCTGGCATTTTGCATTGACCGCTATCTTTTTAGCCATTTCCAGGTTTGCATCTTTATCGATGTAGGTGTGGCAAAGGCCTTTTCCATGTGAAAGAACAGGAACCGTAGCCTGCTGTCTGATATCTCTTATCATCTGTTCTCCGCCGCGCGGTATAACTAGGTCTATGAGGTTATCGAGCTTCACAAGTTCGAATATAGCTTCCCTGTCAGTCGTTTCTATAAACCCGATCGCTCCTTCCGGCAGGCCTGCTGTACCTGCTGCCTGGGCTATTATTTTAAACAGTGTATGGTTGGTGTTTATAGCTTCTGAACCGCCGCGCAGGATGACAGCGTTCCCTGCTTTTAGGCAAAGGCCTGTGGCATCTACGGTAACATTTGGCCTTGATTCATAGATCATGGCGATAACGCCAAGAGGGACCTTAATTTTTTGTATATGGATACCCAGTGGCGGCGTCCAGTCTGCTATTATCTCGCCTACAGGATCGGGCAATACTGCTACATCTTTTAAGCCTCTTGTCATTTCGCTTATTCTTTTTTCGTTCAAAGCCAGCCTGTCTATAAGTGCATCGTTAAGCCCTGACTCTTTTGCAGCTTCGACATCTATTTCGTTCCTGAAAAGTATCTCGTCTTTTTGCTTAGCTATGGCGTCAGCCAGGGCAAGCAGTATCTTATTTTTTTGATCGCTTGTAAACCCTGCCAATTTCCTTGAAGCCAGCTTAGCGGCTATAGATTTTGCAATAATCAATTGTTTTAATTCTTTGGTTTCCATTTTACGCCTCATTAATTAGCACTCTTAATACTACAGTGCTAATTATACCACTTGACATTAATTTTGTCAAGCTGATTGTTTCTGATTCATTACTCGGAACTCGGGGGTAGTTCTGAATTTTATGCCGTTCTTTTATTCTTTATCCAGTTAAGGAGCCCGCCGGCAAGTATTATATCCCTTTGGCGCGCAGTCAAGTCATACTGAAGTATGATTTGTGTGTTTGTCCTTTCCACGGTTACTTTAACTACGCTTTTGTTCTTTAGACAATGGATCAAGTCGTTAAGTTCCAGTTTATCCCTTAATTCTATCTTGTCATAATCTTCCGGGTCAAGGAACGTTAACGGGAGTATCCCGAAGTTTATAAGGTTGGCGAGATGTATCCTGGCAAATGATTTTGCCAGAACTGCCTTAATATCCAAAAACCTGGGTGCAAGGGCTGCATGTTCCCTTGATGAACCTTGCCCGTAGTTTTCACCTGCGATTATTACGCCGCCGTTATGAAAGACAGCATTTTCTTTGGTTCTTTTTATAAAATCCTTGTCCACGTTATGGAAAGTGTATTCGGCTATCGCCGGCAGGTTCGAACGTAAAGGCAGAATTTTTGAACCTGCAGGAAGAATATGGTCTGTAGTTATGTTGTCTCCGAGCTTTATTAATACTAAAGGCCGGATCTTATCTGGTAATTTATCAAACTGTGGAAGGGGCTTAATGTTCGGGCCTCTTAGGACTTCCGTTTTTTGCGGGTTTTTTGAAGGGGGAATAAAAAGCTTATCATTAATATCGAGTTTTTTCGGTAAATTAATCTTGATAGCTTTTCCAAGCTTATCTGGGTCTGTGATCTTTCCGAAAACGGCGGCAGCTATAGCTGTCTCTGGCGAGCAAAGATAGACTTTGGCATCTTTTGTTCCAGACCTTCCTTCAAAATTACGGTTAAAGGTCCTGAGCGACACGGCTCCGCTTGACGGTGATTGCCCCATGCCGATACACGGCCCGCAGGAACATTCAAGGACTCTGGCATTGCTTGCTACGATATCGGCTAATGCTCCTGTTTTTGCAAGCATCACGAGGACCTGTTTTGAGCCAGGAGAAAGGACAAGGCTGACATTCGGGTGCACTTTTCTGGTTTTTAAAACTTTTGCGATAAGCATCATGTCTTTTAAGGAAGAATTTGTGCAGGAACCTATGGCTACCTGCTGTACTTCGATGTTTTCTACTTCTTTTACTTTCTTGACATTGTCCGGGCTGTGCGGCAGGGCTATCATAGGTTCAAGTCTGCTCAGGTCTACCTGCATTTGTTCGTCATAAATAGCATCCTGGCTTGCCGACAGTTCCTCAAAATCCTTTATGCGGTTTTGATCTTTCAGGAATTTTTTTGTTATTTCGTCAGAAGGGAATATAGATGTAGTCAACCCGAGCTCAGTGCCCATATTAGTGATCGTGGCGCGTTCTTCTACGCTTAAAAACTTAATCCCGGGGCCGCAGAATTCCAATATCTTGCCCCGGCCGCCTTTGACGCTTAACTGCCTCAAGAGCTCTAAGATTATATCCTTTGCGCTAACCCAGGGTTTTAATTTTTCTGTGAGCGTTACCTTAACTATCTTGGGCATAGTTACATAGAACGGTTCTCCTGCCAGAGCACACGCCACGTCAAGCCCCCCTGCACCGAAGGCAAGCATTCCAAGGCCTCCTGCTGTAGGTGTATGAGAATCAGAACCTATCAAGGTCTGTCCTGGGACTCCGTACCTTTCTAAATGAAGCTGATGGCATATGCCGTTTCCCGCAGGAGAGAAATATATGCCGTATTTGGACGCTATTGACTGTAAAAATCTATGGTCATCCGCATTTTCAAAGCCTGTTTGCAGGGTATTATGATCGATATAACTTACCGAAAGCTTTGTTTTAACTTTAGGTATTCCCATAGCTTCAAACTGCAGGTATGCCAACGTACCTGTGGCGTCCTGGGTCAAGGTTTGGTCTATTTTAAGGCCTATCTCTACGCCAGGTACCATTTTTCCTGAAACCAGGTGCTTTGAAATGATTTTTTGAGTAATGTTCATATTTATAACCTGCTCCGTTTATTCTAAGTAGAATAACCGATAAAGGACAACCTATTTTATAAAATTTAGTTTTATAAATCAACAAGTTTGATTTTATAATTTTTGCATAGACATTGGGGCAAAATTAGAACTTAAAAGTGGCAGATATCCGGTGGGTTGCTTCTAAATTTCCTGCTGAACTTATATAGGCGTAATCAATTCTTATTACATTGTGTTTCCAGTCACGGTTTACCGCTTCTTTCCACCAGGCCCCCTCACTTTGCGTTTTTAGAACGACCGGTGTCAAGAACCCTGCTCCGGCAGAAAAGCCGACAGAATCGCTTGCATTATAGCCTGCTCTTAAAAAGAAGGAATCGCTCATTCTATATTCGCTTCCAATGTGAAAACGGCTATCGGCATCGTTAGGCATCTCTTCATCTGCCGTAAATATTATTTTGGGTGAAACCATATAGGCCAGACCTGCAGTTATGTTCATGGGAAGCTGGTTTTCAACGTCTGAGATTTTTATCTTTTGACCGATATTCTGTGCGCAAACGCCAAAATTCAAGTTCCTTGAAAATTTATACAACAAACCGGCATCGGCGACAAAGCTTGCAGCGGAATAATCTCCAAGGTTTTGCTGAAAATATTTCGCATGGGCACCAAAACTGATATTTGAAGTTGCCGGGAAAGAATATCCAATGCCTCCGACAAGGCTATTTAAGCTGATAGTTTTTATTACTGTTCCTGCTCCATCCCTTGCATCAAGGTTCCCCATGGATATATAGTTAACGTCGAGTATAATGGAACTGTTGACATTTTTTCCTGCAGGTATTGAAATCGCTGCATAGGAACCCATTAGGTCGCTTATATAATCAGAGTAGGCAAAATGCAACTGCATTCCGTCCGTAAAAGTAAGGGCTGCAGGGTTCCACCAGACAGATTCTATGTCTTTATCCATAGCGACGTAAGCGCCGCCCATGCCCAGTGCTCTTGCTCCCTGTTCCATTCTCAAAAACACAGCTGTGGATGTGCCTGCATCGGTACCTGCAGCAAAAGTTGGAATAACTGATATTAAAAATATACTTGATATTATCAATGCTTTCTTCATTTTTTATCCTAAAGTTCCTTATTGCACAATGACCAGTTTGTTAAGTGCTTTCTTGTCGCTGGAGTTTCCAATATTTATTCTATAAAGATAAAGCCCAGTCGCAAGTTTTTTACCTGCCTGGTTTATTAAGCCCCAGGGCCGCTTTATTTCGCCGGAGGCTGCGGGCCAAGGTTCTGTATATACCAGCTCACCTAAGATGTTGAATACTTCCAGTGTTGCAGTTGTTACAGAAGCCGCATTGTATGCGAATGTCACCGCAGCTACGCCTTTTGCAGGGTTTGGATATACATATATTGACTGCTGCAATGCCGCCTGCAGGCCTGCCTGTGTGACGCTTAAGCTAAATGAATATTTAGTATTATCGGTTGTAGTGTTCCCTGCATTATCTTTAGCTACTATTTGTATTTTATAATAAGCATAGGTGCTTTGTGGCGCACAGGTAAAAGTTATTACGTTTCCCCCGCTGGTACCGTGAGTACCTGCGATTGCATTAGAGATCGAAGTTGGGCTCAAACCGCCGAGCACTGTTACTCCTGAACCTGTTGTTGTACTTAAACTGAGGCTTGACCCGCCGGTGTCCTCAAGCGTAACTGTGATCGTTGTAAAAGGCTGGGAGAGGATCGGGCTTACTGAAAATACCGAAGTTCCATCAACTGTTACATCTGTAATAGTGGGTGCAGTTGAATCACCGGCAACCTGGGCTACTGTCTTGTCTATCGTTATATTTCCGATTATTACCTTATCATTACCCGAGTTATCAATCGCGTGGTTTCCTGAATCGTCTATGCCTGAAACAGTAAATACATAGTTGTCATTGGGAAGCGACATTCCAGCTTCGTCATAACCGTCCCATGTCTCATCCTGGTCGCCTGCTGAGCGGTTAAATACAAATACTTTTTTGATATTATTTTTATTAAATGGAATGGGGTCGCCTGGAACATAACTATAGGTGGATGAACTTAGATAGTGGAGACTCCCTGTAGTCTGGCTCATATAAAATGTTGTCCCCGGAGAACATATAATTATTTTTATCTTTGCTCCGCCCATCTGTGAGTTAGCACCGGCTAAAGTATATTTTATGTGGCCAAGAGGTGTATCCTGGGTTATTCCAAGAGATGCTACATTGATGAGCCTGAGGACATCAAATGCTATGGTTCCTTCAATATTGTGGCTGTCCGTAATATTTTTGTTAAAAAAGCTGCCGGATTGCCCCCAAAACTCTATAGCATCAACTGTGTATCTGTAAACATCGTTGTTAACGATAAGCCCTTTTTCGTTTCTGCCGTCCCAACTCTCTACCTGGACTGTTTTATCCCAGTCATCAGGAGATGCGCCTTTGTCTATTGACGATATATTATCGCCTTCTTTCCTTGGAGCTGAACTTACGACAACCCTTACTAATGTATCATCGCTGGTAATTGGCGTCTGTTTCCTGTCCCATATTTTCATTGTTACAAATCCGTTTTTGCTCAGGTAATAATTAAACTTGAAAGGCGGGCCGTAATGTAATTCCTTGGTTACGTCTCCAACAGAAGTGTAAACTATTCCTTGATCTATATTAATATGGGTTACATCTACATTTACATAATTTGCAGCCAAGAAATCAGCCGCAGTTTTTGATGGATATGCCCTGACAAAGTATCCTCCGTTATGTTTATGCTGTCCAGCACCATGCTCATTTATGAAGCAATCCCATGTAAAAGTAGGAGTACATGAGAATGTTGTGCTACTAAAAAAAAGGTTATAGCCAGTTATAATAGGCACTTGAATTCTAGTTCCTGAAAGTAAGGTGCTTTTAACATTAATGGCGGTCACAATATCAAGAAAAATATCCGGCTGTGATGTGGGGTCAAAACCATCACCGGTTCCGGCAACAGTGAATGTAAGTCTTATTGTTTGGGAATCGTAACCGACTTGATAGGTGTTTATCCCGTCTACTGTTGTAGTTACATTTGTAATGCTTATCGGCCCGGAAATAGCTGTTACAGTTTTTGGGCCCATTACGGCGCTAACCGTGCCTCCAGAAGAATCAAAAGCAACTATACTGACATAATACCTTGTATTTGTGATGGTGTTGGAATAAAACACATGCATATCCGCCTGGCCCAGGTAAGGAGCTGATATCTTCTGCACTGAATTGTTTCCTTCTAATTGGGCAAAGGACAACCCCCCTATGCTTATCGTTGCAATATAGATGTAATAGTCGGTAGACAAAGTCGGAGAGCCGTGAACGTTCCAGAAAATGGCAAGAGTGCCGCTATAGTTTTTTACGGTTTGAAAGACTGGATCTGGTGGTGCAGCGATACAAAATGAAGATGAAACTAAGATGAGTGTGATTATGAAAAATAAGGAAAAGCAGAGTTTTCGCATAATTTAAACAAATTATAGTAGAAAAATAAAAATTTGTCAACCCCTTATTAAATAACAAATAGAAAACAATAAAAATCCTAAATTATAGGTCAAAATAAATGATATAATTTCAAAATTCAAAAGATTATTTGGGTAGTTCAGTCTATTATTTTTCAATTATTGTTGGGATTTATACGGTTTGTGTTTTTTTAATTGTTTTTGTATCTGTTTTTTCAAACACAAGTGTTTCTTCCGTGCCTTTGCGCTCCGCATCTGCAACAACCTTGTCGCCTTCTTTAAACTCTCCTGCGATTATTTTAGTTGAAAGGGGATTTAAAATGAGTTTTTGGATAGTCCGTTTAAGAGGCCTGGCTCCGAAAGCAGGGTCATAACCTTCGCGGGCAATAACATTTCGCGCATTTTTTGTCAATTCAAGCGTTATCTTTTTTTCTAACAACCTTTTTTCAACCAGTTTCAGTTGTATATCGATTATGGCCTGGAGTTCTTCGGCCCCGAGTTTGTTAAAAATTATTATCTCATCTATGCGGTTTAAAAATTCCGGCCTGAAATGCGCATGGAGCGCTTCGTTGATCCTGTTTTTCATCTCATCGTATTTTACCGCTTCCTGTATCCAGCTGGAGCCTATATTGGACGTCATAATAAGAACGGAATTTTTGAAATCAATAGTCCTTCCCTGGCCGTCGGTCAACCTGCCGTCGTCAAGTATCTGAAGAAGTATATTGAAAACATCGTGATGGGCTTTTTCTATCTCGTCAAAAAGAATTACGCAATAAGGCCTGCGCCTTACGGCTTCCGTAAGCTGGCCCCCCTCTTCAAAGCCGACGTACCCGGGAGGCGCGCCTATGAGCCTTGAAACAGAATGTTTTTCCATGTATTCAGACATGTCTATCCTGACCATATTCTTCTCATCATCAAAAATGAACTCAGCCAGAGCTTTTGCAAGCTCGGTTTTTCCTACACCGGTGGGCCCAAGGAATATAAAAGAGCCGATAGGTTTGTTCGGGTCTGAGAGCCCCGAACGGGAACGCCTCAGGGCGTTTGATACGGAGTTTATAGCTCCGTCCTGGCCTATAACACGCTGGTGAAGCCTGTCTTCCATCTTAAGGAGTTTTGCCATTTCGCCTTCTAGCATTCTTGCTGTGGGGATCCCTGTCCATTTATTGACGACCTCAGCTATATCTTCTTCGTCAACTTCTTCTTTAAGCATCCTCTGGTTTTTTTGTAATAAGTTAAGCTTTTCGTTTTCTTTTTCTATCATTTTTTGGACCTGAGGGATCTTCCCGTACCTGATCTCTGCAACGGTGTTCAGGTCGCCGGAGCGTTCGAGTTTTTGTTCTTCCACCTTTAAATTTTCAAGTTCTTCTTTTAATTTTCTGATTTCCGATATAGTTGCCTTTTCCTTTTCCCAATGCTGTTTCATAGTATGGGAGGTTTTCTTAAGTTCTTCAAGTTCTTTTTCCATTTTATTCAAACGCTCTTTTGAAATATTATCGCTTTCTTTCTTAACGGCTTGTTTTTCTATCTCTAACTGCATGATTTTACGTTCGACTTCATCGAGTTCGGCCGGCATTGAATCTATCTCTATCCTAAGCCGGGACGCGGCTTCATCCATAAGGTCTATAGCTTTATCCGGCAGGAACCTGTCCGTTATGTACCTGTTGCTCAAAGTGGCAGCGGCAACTAGAGCAGAATCCTTAATCCTTACCCCGTGATGTACTTCGTAGCGTTCTTTGAGCCCGCGGAGTATCGCGATAGTATCTTCAACTGACGGTTCTCCTATATATATTGTCTGAAACCTGCGTTCTAACGCCGCATCTTTTTCTATATGCTTCCTGTATTCATCTAAAGTTGTAGCTCCTACCATCCTTAGTTCGCCGCGCGCGAGCATGGGTTTAAGCATATTTGCAGCGTCTACAGCGCCTTCTGCAGCACCGGCTCCTACTATAGTATGCAGTTCATCGATAAAAACCACGATTTTTCCTTCTGCAGTTTTAATCTCTTTTAAAACAGCTTTAAGCCTGTCTTCAAACTCGCCCCTGTATTTTGCTCCTGCCACCAATGAGCCCAGGTCAAGGGCTATAATCTTCTTATTCTTTAAAGTTTCCGGTATATCACCGGATACGATTCTCTGTGCCAGGCCTTCTACGATGGCTGTTTTACCCGTACCGGGTTCGCCTATCAATACCGGATTGTTTTTTGTGCGGCGGGACAGGACCTGGATTGTCCTTCTTATCTCGTCATCCCTTCCTATAACAGGGTCAAGCTTTCCTTTTTTTGCAAGGTCAGTGAGGTCTCTTGAATATTTTTCAAGCGCCTGATACTTGTCTTCCGGGTTCTGGTCAGTTACGTTTTGGCTGCCGCGTACTTCTATAAGGACCTTCAAAACCTGGTCTTTGGTAATATTGTTTTTCTTTAATATTACAGCAGCGCCTGAACCTCCTTCATCTATAACACCCGTCAATAAATGTTCGGTAGAAACAAACTCATCTTTAAGCTTTTTAGCTTCTTTTTCAGCTAAAGAAAAAACTTTATTTAATGTTGCTGATGCGTAAACCTGAGCGCCTTGAACCTGCGGTCTTTTCTTTAATTCCTCTTCCAGCTGGCCCTTGACCAGGTTAAGAGAGACCTGAAGTTTTGCAAATATCGCAGGTATTACTCCCTCTGCCTGGTTAAGCATAGACATGAGCAAATGTTCGGGGGAAAGTTCCTGGTGCTGGTACTCTGCCGCGATATTCTGCATATCTGCAACCGCTTCCTGAGCTTTTATAGTAAATTTGTTTATATTCATAAAAACACCTCATAAATGTTAAATTAGCACTCAACATGCAACAGTGCTAATTATAGCACATAACTTAACTTTTGTCAATAATAAGTTCATAGTCCTGGGTAATGAGTTATTAGTTCAAAAATTTGCTAAAAACAGGAACAGAAGAAAAGCGAGAATGATATTGTAAAATAAATCTTTTCAGGGAGATATTTCTAACCAGGGTTGGATTAGAGGAAGTATGAAAGAAAATCTCTAGTTTTATGTTTTTGTCCAGTCTTCAAATTCTTTTTCCAGTTCTTTTTTCTTTTCTTCAAGGTTTTTGTCGGGTTGTATTTTAACGCCTTCTTTGGATTCTAATATTTTAAGCCTTTGTTCCAGTTTCTCAAATTCCTGCATCATAAAGCGCATTGCTTCGGCTATCGGGTCCGGAAGTCTGCCGTGTTCGAGTTTTTCAAGGTCTTCCTGTGAAAATCCGATTCCTACGCGTGCCGGCACGCCTACCGCTGTTGCATTTGCAGGGACGTCATGAAGCACGACTGAGCCTGCCCCGACCCTTGAATTGTAGCCTATAGTTATCGCACCTAGAACTATAGCTCCTGCGCCTATAACAACGTTATTTCCTAAAGTAGGATGCCTCTTTTTTTTCTCCAAGGATGTACCGCCGAGTACTACTCCCTGGTATAAAAGGACATCATTGCCTATTTCCGTGGTCTCGCCTATTACAACTCCCATCCCGTGGTCAATGAAAAACCTTCTCCCTATCGTAGCGCCTGGATGGATTTCTATACCGGTAAAATGCCGGTTTATATGGGATATGAGCCTTGCTATAAGGTTGAACCGTAGTTTCCAGAGGAAATGGGCTATCCTATGTGACCAAATAGCATGAAGGCCAGGGTAGCAGATGATTACTTCTAAAAAGGATCTGGCCGCCGGATCGCGGTGAAATATAGTTCTAATATCTTCAATTATAATTTTTATCATATCTAGGATTTTACTAATTTATTAATTATTTTTCAAATTGACACGGCGCATACATACGATTGAACGGGCTCAGTGTCTTTTGTATCGTAAAATGATTATACTTAGTACTGTTTCCGAAGGTTTTGCTTTTTCAAGGTTTCAGATAGGTTTTTCCTAGCCTCTTCACATGAAGGGTCTAGGCTTATTGCTTTTTCGAAACATATTATTGCAGCTTCAGGCAGTTTTATTCTGGAGCATTGCACACCTAAATCATTCAGCAATAAAGGATCTTGAAACATTACTGCACCTCTGGACAATAACCAAAATGCGCTGTAATTGTCTCCTTCCATGGAAAGTATTCTTGAATATTCTCTTATAGCATCGCTTGTTGTATTGATCAGCAGTGATTTACTAAAGAATAATTTAGCCATAGCTGGATTGTTTAATTCCTTATAACAAATACCCATCAAATACCACACATCGTCACGTTTAAATATGGGGTTTAATCTTGAAACACTTTCAAACTCATTTAATGCAATTTTGAAATTACCATTTGTCATATTGGCAATCGCAAAATTAAAATGAGCCCTTATATTCTTTGGTGCATGATTGACGGCTTCCTGGTAGAGTGCATAACTGTCTCTAAAAACATGATTTCTTTGCAAAGTGATTACAGCAAATGCGAAAAGAATAGCTAATCCTGTAATAGTTTTAACGAAAGTAGTCACAAATAGTTTGCGCGTATTAATAGTGTTAATTATACCTGTAATAACAATACAAAAACCTACGCATGGAAGATATAAATACCTGTCGTTGACGGTATTAATGAGAGGTATTACGTTACTTATAGGCGCATAAGTAACAGCAAAAAAACCTAGGCCGAATCTTAAAACAAGATTATTGGAAAACACAAATAAATAAACAGAAATTGTTATAACCGCGATTGCTGCCAGATTTATAATATTTAAAAGCGCTTTGGGAACATAGACAGAATAATCAATAGAAAGATTGAACGGCCAAAAAAGAACTTTTAAATTGTGCATAAAAGATGATAAAATAGTATTTAAATACACAGGCATAGAAGATAAGGGCTGCATATTGTTTTCAATATTTGGAAAAAATGTGATACCGGGAAAGTAGGAATATCGCGGGGCCCAATAAAACAGGAAGAAACCTAACGAGATTGCAATTAATGAAACAATAATTACCCAATCCTGAACTACAGGGTTATTACTTCGTAATATGAAGCCTATAATAATAATGAAAGGAAAAGAAAGGGCTATTTCTTTAGAATGGAGCGCTAAAATAAAACAAAAGAATATGATTGTATAAAAAATAGTTTTAGCTATATTCCCGTAGGTTTTGGAAACGGCTAAATATAATATCAGGGCATTTAAATAAAAAAATGTTGCTAAAAGATCTCCTCTGAAAGAAGCGATGTTTACAGTTTCCGATACCACAGGGTGCAACGCAAAAGCTAGAGCTGCAAAAATACTTGATAAATACTTATGGCTGTTATTTTTTATCAGCAGATAGCATAAAACATAAACAAGTATTGAATTAAGCCCATGAAGCATTAAATTCGTTAAATGGTAACCAAAAGGATTAAGCTGCCAGAAAAAATAATCCAGCATTAATGAAATTATAGTTAAAGGCCTTGCTCCGCATACTATTTTTACGGGATTTAAAAATTGTTTAAGGTCGAAAATTACTTTAATGTTGCCTTGCTTAGAGATGAAATCATTGTTCACAATTAAACGAAAATCATCAAGAACATAACTATTCCTTAAAACATTTATATGGGCCAGGAGAGTTATGATAAATATAGATAAGACAATAAGCAGCTGTTTCTGATATTCAGGTAATCTGGACAAAATATGGAGATTTTTCACAATTTTATATAAAAGGTTAAATAAAGTAGGAGGCACTGAAAAACACATTGTGCCCTTGACCTTCGATTTCACTCATGGTGTTGAGCCCTGCGACTGGGACACCCGGCTGAGCTTAGCCGAAACCCTCAAGACAGTGAGCGTAGCCGAATTGCAAAGTCGAAACATTACGGAGATTAACTTGTTTTGAATAATTTATTTAATATTCCTTTGAACTATATGAATTATTGGCTGATCCTGAGACTGATTAACTGAAATCGTTTGGATAAATTCTTGTATTATAGACTTGCCCTTTATGAATTTATTACGTTCATCAATGGCATTAAGGATCAGAGTTTTTAGTTCTTCTAAATTGATCGGCTTAACAAGGTAATCATGTATGCCGATTTTCATTCCTTCAACAGCAACTTCTAAAGAATTAGAACCCGTAACCAAAAATGTTATGTAATCCTGCGAAATAGCAGCTGCTTCTTTGATAAAAGATAAACCGTTCATGTCGGGCAAATTATAATCAACTACTAGAACATCCGCTCCGAATTGCCTTAAAATATCGAGAGCTTCCGTAGAATTTTCTGCAGTCCGAACAGTAAAACCAAAGAGTTCCAGATAATCATAAAAAGTATCCCTGATTATTACTTCATCGTCCAAAACAAGGACAGAGACTTTGCTTTCAGGGTTATTAAGGGAGCTCATAACTTACCTCTATTTTTTAGCGTACATAAGGCATATATAAAAATGATAGGTTACTATTTTACGACACTATCATGCCCAACTATAATTTTTGCGGATATAAGAATAGTTAACTCAGTCCTTACGCGTTCGGTATCATATTTCTTGAAAAGAAAGCCTATTAGAGGGATATCTCCCAATATTGGTATTTTATATTCCGTCCTTGAATTTGAATTTCTTACCATGCCGCCAATAACCGCGGTTTCACCGTTATTAAGAATAAAAGTTGTATTTGCCTTGCTTGTTGAAATCACAGGCACATTGCTTATAGATTCACCGGTTCTGAAGCTCTGTTCCGGGGTAACCATTAAAATTATCGTGCCATCTCTATTAATCTGAGGTTTTACGCGGAGCTTAATACCGACTTCTTTAAATTTTGTTGTAGCGATAGCTGACCCGGCAGTGGAAATACTTGACTCTTCGTATGGAACTTCTTCTATAATATCTATGTTTGCCTCTTGATTATTTAAAACTAAAAGTTTCGGATTAGTAAGGATTTTTGCATTAGTATCTTTTTTAACGGCGTCGATGAAACCCCTAACATTAAAATCATTGTTAAGGATTGAAACCGAAAGCTTTCCTCCAGCAGAAAGCCCCTGTGAAAGAGTCTGTTGGAATTCATACTTGGGCATAACAGAGGTATTAGAAAGGCTGGTAATTTCCGACCCTATTTGAAAAGCTGAATCCAATTTCATGTCTATAATATTTGCCTCTAATAAAACCTGCTGCGGGGGAGAGTCCAGGGATTTGATCAATATTTCCATCTTGTCGATATTGTCTGCTACATCTGTAATAATTAAACTATTAGAACGCATGTCTGAGGATATGCTGCCGTTTTTGGACAGATTTTGTTTTAAGACTCCATCAAGGTCTCTGGCCGTAGAAAAACTTAAGAAAAACACTTTAGTGACCGTAGTCATAACCGCATCACTTTTACTCTTAACAACATAGATATTCGTGTCTCCCTGCCTCACAAAATAAAGGTTATAGGTGTCTAATAAAGCGTTCAGTGCATCGTCCGTAGTAACATTGTCTAACTTAAAAGCTATTCTTCTTTTTGCCATTTCCTGGTCTGTAATCAGTTTATAGCCTGTTTTTTCAGTCAGTATAGTAAGCACAGTGCCAAGAGGAGTATCTGTAAAATTTAACGAAATAAGGTGTTTTTTTCCCGGTACTTCTGCACTTATGCCCACTAGAGGCAATGAAGAGCAAATCAACAATGCTATCATAAAACAATAATTTTTCATAATTACTCCTGTAATATAAATATTATGAGTCTTGTATTTTAAACTTAAGGCTCAATTTTTCTCTAACGGGATAGTTACTCCTTATAAATTTCATGAACCTATTTTTTAAAAATGGCAATTTGTCTACAATAGAAAATTGCCTGGGCTCCTGAAACACTTCAATATCGTTTTTGTCAATTTTTAATATTTTTCCTGCATTGATACTATCGCCTATGCTGTAAATTTTACCAGCTATGACGACTCTCGAATTCGAAGGTTTTTTATCCCATAATATCCCGTCTATTCGAACATTAGGCTTATTGTTTTTATTTATCTTATACATGCCTAATAAAAATAATAACAAGCAAATCAGTAATACTAGCAGATAACGATTAGACATAAACCTTAAATAAAGACTGCCTTAAATTCCAAGCACAGCTTTGCAGAACACCTGATTACTTAATAGTAAATTCTTTGGAATCCCAAAGCACTACAATGCTGTTTTTATTGATCCTTAGTATTTTTGCGTTATGAACAGTATTGCCTATGCTGTAAATATTACCGTCGATGACAACCCTTGAGCTCGATTCATTCCTATCCCAGGATATGCCGTCAATCCGGATATACGGCCTATCGGGTTTTACTTTCTTTTTTTCAGCTCTTGCGGAGAAAGGGTCTTTTTTTATTTCTATAATGTTTTTAAGTTTCTTTACTTTAATCCCGATGTTGTCTGATATAGCGGAAATCCTATCAAATATATCCATAAAATCTTCGTATGTATTGCTTGTTGCCAAAACCTCCTGTTTTTTTTCGCCGCTGTCCAGGGGAATCACTGTCATTTCGATATCTAAGGACGGATATTTACTGCCTTTTTGTATTTTTAAACCATCAATCTTAAATGATCTTTCTAAAAGTGAAATAAAGTCAGTTAGTAGATCAAAACTGGCGCTAAAATGCAGTGTCCAAGCGGGGTTGGTTGAAAAAGTATTTTCATTTATTTTAGTCGAGAGAGTATTTGCATTTAATTTATCTATCTTTACACGCCCTGCAGAAATTCTCCCTAATTCATCTAATACATTTTGTTCTGTCAAGTTGTTCGGTTTTAGTTCTGTTTCATAATAGTTAATGACATCTGCTATATTATCCTTTTTTCTTTCCAGGCCTGCCGCCGAATTTTTAAAATTGCTGTATTGAGTGAACTTGCTGTTTAAGCCGGCAAGTTCCTTTTTCTGTTTTTTTATTATAGCAAACTGCGGCTTAACCATAAAAGCCAAAAAGCCTATGGTCGCTATAATAATAAATACCAGCCCTCCTATCCATTGAGCCCATTCCCTGACGCTTAGAAGGCTGCTCCCTAATTGTAACTTCATGGTGTAACCCCGGTACAAGGAATAGCTATCTCAAATAACTCAACTTCAGAGCTGTTATTTTCTGATCTTACGCGTTCTTGGTTTTCAAGTTTTGCCGCTTGTGCAAAAAACTCGTCTTTTTTAAACGCAGACATTAGCCCATCGACAAGCTTAAGTGCATTTGTCTCTTGCGGGGCAGATAATATACGGAGGCGCATATTCTCGCTGTCTTTTGCCCAGCTTAATGTATCTAAAGCTATCCCTTCCGGTAATAAAACAGAGAGTTGTCTTAATCTAAAGGACCAGATAGTCCTCTTTTGCATCAATTTTCCTATCATTAACAAGGAGTTGTTATAGCCTGTCCATTCTTTTTCCAGCTGAAAAATATTGAGGCTTGTTTTATAGTTGACGATATTCTGTTTTGTCGCGGCAATAGTCTTAATGTTATTCTTTATCCTGGCATTATTAAAAAAATATAAACCTGCACATAAAGCAAAAACACCAAAGCAAACCCCGTATATTATTATGAATTTGTTAAAATAGGTTTTCTTAAGTTTTTGTTTTTCTAATCTGTCTTTTATTAAATTTAGTTCAAATAGTTTTTCCATATCTCAATGCAAGTCCCAGGGCTACTCCTAAAAACCTGCCTAATTCCTTTTTAGAGTTCCCTTGTATCTCTAGATCAGCGATAGGGTTCCATATAAGTGTCGGAATATCCAATACATCCCCGATAAATTTATCGATATTTTTGGTGTAAGATGCTCCTCCCGTAATCAGAATTTTATCGATATTGAGCACAGCATCCTTATTTATACAATACTCAATTGTCCTGTAAATGGTTTCCAAAAGATTCGGCATGCTTTTTTGAAGGATACTTCTGATATTCAACCCGATTTCATCCCATCTATCAGGTTTCTTTTTAATTATTTCCGCCATTTCGTACGGGATACCATAAGCGTCAGCGATGGCATCTGATATATCTTTTCCTCCAAATTTTACGTTCTTTATAAAACGTAATTTTCCGTTTTCTATAACTGAAATATTAGTATAGGTATGCCCGATATCCAGCAGAATAACGGATTCCGATACCGCCTCTCCGCCAAAAACGAGAAAACAATTAGTTAAGGCCAGATTATCTATGTCCATTATATTCAAATCAAGCCCCGCGTCAGAAATTATCTTTGTATTGTCATCTATGATATTCTTTGGGACAGCCACAAACATTACATCCAGTTTGTTTTTTTCAAGTTGAGGCAGGAGATTGAAGTCATTATACAAAGTATCTAAACTGACAGTTAGAGATTGCTGCACCTCTATTTGCAATGCTCCCTTTAGTTCTTCTTCTGACAGCAAAGGGAAACTAAAATAACGGACTATTAAATTAGTCCCTCCTATAGAAGAAATAATTTGTTTTTTTGAACAACCGGTTTCTTTGCAAATTGATTTCAGCTTATTTACTATAAACTGGTGCCCTTTGTTTTCATTGGGAATGTTTGACTCAGGGTTAGCAGTAACAGCTGCCGCTACAATGTTGTAAGCGGCATCATTTTGCTCAACACGGCATATTTTAATATTTTTTGTTCCGATATCAAGGCCGATCAAGACTACGGGCTCCTTTTAGCAGGTTGTTCAACAACATTTATAACTGAAATAATATGTTCAAGGGGTGTATTTGTACTTATCAATACCGTTGAATTGATTACTTTTATCATATTTGTAGCTGTTCCGGTAGACTGAATATTATAATACCTTTCATTCGGGCCTGACCTTACATTATCTTTATAAATACTTGCTAAATAAGTCTCGCCTGCAGCGCCAAGGGTTATTGTCCCCCAGGGGACATAGCCGGTTGTCTCTATTGAAGCATAGCCTGCAATGTCTTCAGGGAACTGATCTGGATTTGGGCTTGTCACTAGATTCGTCAACCATTGTCTCATTCTTTCGAAACCGGCGTCTGCCAAAAAGTAACTTTTTGATATGTTAACTTCCTGCCTGCCTATTATCTCGTCTTGCGATTTAAAATATAAGACAGCAATTTGAACTATGCCTAAAATCAGTATTAATATTACTGTGGTAAGAAGTATTGAACCATTGTTATATTTTATCATGGAATCTGAGGTATAACCCTTTTGTTTCTGTACTTAATTACCATGTTTTTTTGGCCTAAGGGGGCTTTTGTAACATAAACTTCTACCGCTTCGTTCCTGTTATTGACCGTTATGTTTTGAAAATTCAAGTTGGTCACACCGTTTAACATGACTTCGCTTTCATTAGGAACGGTGGTTGCGATATTAGGATAAACAACAGGGTTGGCAGGGACCGGCGGATTGAAATTTCCCAGAGAATACCAGCTTTCATGCACAACATCCCCGCCTGAAAGGCTTATTTTATGAAGAACGAATTTGTTTATATCTTTTCTTAGAGTCTGATATTTGAGATAATCTCCGCTGCCTCCGATTTCACCGGGCCCGTTAGTGTTTTTAATCGTTTCATAAGGAGGGGTAGTAGCGGTCCTAAGCTGATATTTCAACCTTTTGCCCCAATATCTTATGTCTGCCATATCTTGCGTTTTTTTAAAAGCCTGGCGCATGGAATCAAATCCGGATACCACCATTGTAAATAAGGTAAACAGGAACAGAGTCCCGATGATCATTGCAGTTATTAGTTCTATCAGAGTAAAACCTTCTTCCAGTGATAATTTTCTAAATGTATTATTCATATAATTATCCTATGGAGCTATTATTGTATTCAAAGTTAAAGTTAAAGCCGTAGGCCAAGATACGGTTACAGCTACTGTTTTGTATGTCTCGCCGCCGGCAGCTATCGTATTTACAACAACGCTTGTGCCAAATTGTATTCCTGAATCAGGATTTGTAGCAGGATTAGTTACCAAGACCGCTGAGTTAACGGAGCCGTAAGCCAATGTTTTCATTAGTTCAATTTGTTTTTCAGCCAACTCTAACGCAAACACTCTGTTTTTTGAGCGCATTTCAAAATCTTTTGTAGATGGCATAGAACTTGTACTCATAAGCACAATTATGGAAAAAATAACCATCGCAATTATCGTTTCTATTAAAGTAAAACCTCCTATTTTTTCATACATCATTCCACCACAATAGTTTTTTTGCCTTAGTATATAGAATCCCCTGCTCATTCTATGTTAATACCTATATGCCGGTTATAGTAGTTACGGGATCAGCAGTTAAGCTGCCTACATAAGTTACTCTAATGCCAGCTGCCTTGCCCGGAGACTCTGCGTCTGCAATAATTGTAAAAGTAGTTGCCGTAGTAGTAACACTAAAGGTCCTAAAAAAAGAATTATGCCCTGTATCAACAGAAAAGGTGCCAATAATAGTGTTTCCAGCTGCACCTGACCCTGCCCAGAAGGCGTTACGTTCAGCATAGAACGCCTTTTCTGCAGCTGCTACTGAATTACACAAGGCCTGGCCTTCTCCTGCATAAGCTTTTCTTTGATAAGATGTAAAATACGGAATAGACATGACTGCAGCTATCCCTATAATTACCAGCACAACAACCAGCTCGATCATGGAAAAACCATTTGACTTCTTTGAAAAAAACTTTCTTGACATTTCTTTCCCGTATTTTTAAAGTTTATTGGCACAAATGCTCTTAAAAAACAGTTAAGTGCCTGTTATATTTATTACGGCAGGTAGATTAGAGTAACCGTTATAAGTTATAGTAATTCCACTTGCACTGCCAACTCCTGTTGTAGTGATTACGAAAGAAGTTGCTATACCACTTCCTCCGGCAGTAACAGTAAAACTTGTAAAATAAGTATTACGCGAAGTATCTATAGGGATTGTGCCTACACTGCCGCCCCCGCTTAGGATAAAGGTATCATTCTCGCCGCGGTACACAAATTCTGCAGCTGCTACTGTATTGCACAGCGCCTGGCCTTCTCCCACATAAGCATTCCTTACATAAGATCTGTAGAACGGGACAGATATGGCTGCCAGTATCCCTACAATTGTCACTACAATAGCTAACTCAATTAAGGTAAAGCCCCTTGATTTCTTTGTTAAAAATTTTCTTAACACTTTTTCTCCCGGACTATTGAAATATTTATGTGTATGCTACATTTATTGTGGTAGATGCATTAGTGTAACCTACATAAGTTACTGTAATAGTCTTACCGGCGGCTGTCGCGGCTGTAGTAATTGTGAATGAGGTTGCTGTAATAGCAATACCAAATGTTTTAAAATTGGGGTTACGCGAAGCATCTACTGAAATTAAACCTATAGTAGCAGAAGCACTGCCCGCAGCTACAGAGACAAAAGAGCCGTTTATATTATAGTACGTATTTTCTGCTTGTGCTATTGTATCACATAAAGACGTGGCTTCTGCGACATAAGCTCTTCTTACGTAATCTGTGTAAAACGGAACAGAAATGGTTGCAAGTATTCCTATAATTACCAGCACAATGACCAGTTCCATTAGGGTAAACCCTTTTGACTTCCTTGATAAAATTTTCTTTAACATATTTTAATCTCCTTAGGGCAGTAGTTGGCACAAATGTCATTTTGCTGAAAAATAAATCTACATGCCTGTAATTGTTATTGCCGGAGGTGCAGCTGAGTAGCCGTCATAAGTTATCGTAATGCCGCTAGCCTTGCCTCCTGCCACTCCGCTTGTGGTAATTCTAAATGAAGTTGCTATATTCCCGGTTGTTCCGGCAACAACACTAAAACTTTTAAAATAAATATTAGGCGTAGTATCTATAGTAATTGTGCCTAGAGGGCCCGATTCATTACCTGTGACAAAGGTACCCTTTTCATTATAGTACGCCTTTTCTGCCTGTGCTATTGAATCACATAAAGCATGCCCTTCCGCTGCATAAGCTTTTTTTACATAAGACGTGTAAAGCGGAACCGATATGGTCGCAAGTATCCCTACAATTACCATCACAATAACGAGTTCCATCAAGGTAAACCCCTTTGACTTCCTTGTCAAAATCATTCTTAACATTTTTTCTCCAATTAAGTTTAGATAGTAAACCTGTCCTGTTAAAGTACTTCTATGCAAAAAATATTTTATATGCCCGTTACAGTTATCGTGGCAGCTGAATTAATGCCACTTGAATAAGTTATTTGTATGCCGACGGCCTTGCTTCCTGCTTCTGCGTCTGTAATAATTGTGAATGAATCTGCTATACTGCCAGTTGGCCCGGCAGTAATAGTAAAGGCCCTAAAATATATATTAGGGCTCGTGTCTACAGCAATGTCTCCGGCTCCGGCTGTGCCTATATAGTTCTTTCCAGCGGAACCCGTACCTGCCCAAAAGGTATTATATGTCTGATAGTGTATCCTTTCTGCCTGTGCTATTGCATCACAAAGAGCATTGCCTTCTGCTGCATAAGCTTTTTTTACATAAGACGTGTAAAGCGGAACAGAAATGGTTGCAAGTATTCCTATAATTACCAGCACAATGACCAGCTCCATCAAAGTAAATCCCTGTGACTTCTTTGACAAGATTTTCCCTAACATTATTTCTTCAATGAAGTTTATTGAGCCCATGATGAACATTTATTATGCCGTACAGCTGGATTTGCTGGCATGAATACTTTTGTGATAAATAATATTATATACCTGTTACAGTTACTGACGTAGCTCCAGTAGTACCGGCGGAATAAGTTATTTGTATACCGTCTGCCTTGCTTCCTGCTACTGCGTTTGTAACAATTGAAAATGAGTCAGCTATATTTCCGGTTGGCCCGGCAGTAATGGTAAAGGCTTGAAAATACTGATTAGCAGTCGTATCTACAGCAATGTCTCCGGCTGAGGCTGCACCTATATAATTCTTTCCAGCGGAACCCGTACCTGCCCAAAAGGTATTGTTTGCCTGATAGTACACCTTTTCTGCCTGTGCTATTGAATCACACAGAGCATTGCCTTCTGCTGCATAAGATCTCTTTACATACGATGTGTAAAGCGGAACGGATATAGTAGCAAGTATCCCTATAATTACCAGCACAATGACCAGTTCCATCAACGTAAACCCTTTTGACTTTTTTGACAAAAGCTTTCTTAACATTTTTTCCTCCGTTTATAATAAATTATTTTTGAACTAATAAACATCAATTTATGATTGTGCAACCCTATCTCCGTAGTTTTACAAATGGGTGATCAGGGCCTATTTAATATATATTCGACAAGCTCAAAGCTACGGAGATTAAGCTCTTCAATCTATAATTAATCTCCCTAATATTTCGACTTTGCTCAACACCCTGAGTGAAATCGAAGGGTCAAGGGGTCAGTGTGTTTTTTAGCGCCCCTTAAATCAACTCACCTCCTATAATTTTCTATAATTTTAATGCATTAACCCGATAATGTCAAGAAAAATGCGCCAAGAAGGAAACAAAACCAATGCGACACCGGTCATGCACTATACTCTTCGGAACCCCGGGGTAATTCATGCCGTATATATTAACCTTGGGGTCCCATTACTGCCGAAGCCATTTTAAATATAGGCAGATACATTACTATAACTACGACTCCGATAATAATTCCTAAAAATACTATTAATACAGGTTCTATTATAGAGCTCAAGGCTGCCACTACTGCATTAACTTCATCAGAATAATATTCCGATATTTTCATAAACATTTCATCCAGTTTTCCGGATTTTTCCCCGACAGCGGTCATTTTTACTATCATTGGCGGGAAAAAAGGGAATTTAGCCATTTCAGTAGAAAGGTTGGAACCTTCGATTACTTTGTTTTTAAGTTGTTCTATATGGCCTTTTACATAAACATTATCTGCTACAGCTGAAGATATTTCTAAAGATGAAACAATATCATTACCGCTCGTTATTAAAGTAGCTAATGTCTGAAAAAACCGGGCCAGAACGACTTTAGTAACTATTGGCCCCAGGATAGGAGCTTTCAGTATGAACGTGTCCGCAAGCAACCTGCCTTTATCTGTACGAAGCATAGATTTTACAGCTACAACAAGAGCAATTACGATAATGATAAAAAATGGGAAATAATGAATAATGTTATCGCTCACAAATATGGCTATCCTTGTGGGAAGGGGAAGTTTTGCCCCGAAAGATGTAAACATAGTTTTAAAGCGTGGTATCAAGAATAATATAATACCGAGCACAACCACTACAAAGAACCCTCCGATAAACAAAGGATAGGAACTTGCAGATTTGACCTTTCGTTTCAACTTAACGGCATTTTCAAGATAAGCTGACAAATCAAACAACACCTTTCCCAATTGCCCGCTTTTTTCTCCGACGCCAACCAACGCGACAAATACATTTCCGAATACATTGGTATATTTGGCGAGCGCTCCTGAAAACGTGGCCCCTTCCTTAATATCAGAAGAAACTGTTTGCAGTAATTCCGAGAAGGCTTTATTGTTAGTCATATACACAAGATCCTCAAGGGATTCCAGAATACTCACGCCCGCATTCAACATTGTTGACATTTGCCTGCAAAAAATCGCGATCTCTTCTTCTTTAACAGATATGTTTTTGATCTTCTTTTTAGAACTTTTGGTTTGAGGAGATTCATTAGCATTATCCAGCTTTATACTGAATACAATAATCCCCTGGTTACGGAACATCTCAACCAAATCCCGTTCGGAATCAGCATTGGCTGAGCCTTGAATCGTTTCATTCTTTGAGTTTTTTGCCTTATAAGCATACTTAGGCATTGTAGTTCTCCAGCAATTTTAACAACTCGCTTACCCTTTTCGTTTTTCCAAGAGCAACATCCTTTGCAATCTTGTTCTTCCTTACCAATTCACAAAGAGACTGATTCATCGTATGCATGCCGATGTTTGTGCTGGTCTGTATTTGAGAATATATTTGTTCTGTTTTATTCTCGCGTATAAGGTTTTGTATCGCCGGTGTTACGATCATAACTTCAGTTGCAAGCACTCTGCCGGCATAACCTACACTTTGAATCAATGTCTGGTTTATGACACCCCTGAGCGTATAGGCAAGCTGTGCCACTATTTGTGCCTGCTGTGTTGATGGAAATACATCAATAATTCTCCTGATGGATTCACTGCTATCTCCGGTATGAAGTGTCGCAAAAACGAGATGTCCGGTTTCAGCTATAGTTATGGCTGAAGCGATAGTCTCCAGGTCTCTCATTTCTCCGACAATTACAATATCAGGGTCTTCTCTGAGCACATACTTTAGGGCATCTTTGAAATTAGGCGTGTCCCTGCGGACCTCCCTCTGATGAATCAGGCTTTTTATGTTCTTATGTACATATTCTATAGGGTCTTCTATGGAAATAATATGGCAGTTTCTTGACCTGTTGATATAATCAACCATCGATGCCAGGGTAGTTGTCTTGCCGCTGCCTGTAGGGCCGCACACCAGTACCAGCCCGTTAGAATAGTTCAAATAATTTTTTATCGGCCCGACCGGAAGGCCCAATTCTTCCATTGCAGGTATTTTGAAAGGGAACCTTCTTATAGCAGCAGCTATTGTGCCGCGCTGTTGATAAACATTTATCCTGAAGATGCCAAGGCTTTCTTCCGTCAATGAAAAATCAATTGTTTTTGTCTTTAAAAATTCATTCTTATCTTCAGGTTTTAAGATACTAAAGATAAGGTTTTCATTTTCTTCTACTCCTAACGCCGGGAAATCCGAATCTTTAAGACTGCCGTTAATGCGCATATACGGGGGAACTTTTGCGGTAAGATGCAGATCTGACGCATTATTGTCTACCATATTTCTTAGAATTGCCAAAATATGCGAACGATAATTTTCCATCTATATAAGCCTCTGTTATGCATGGTGCGATGCTTGTTGTAATTAAAATGGCGGTTTTTATTAGTGATTATCCGCCGGTTTATAATACCGTTACTGAAAGCACCTCTTCAACCGTAGTAAGCCCTTCTTTAAGCTTACCTACAGCCATATTCCTAAGCGTATGCATTCCCTGTTGTAATGCTAATTCTTTTATATTTTGATCACTTTCTTCGTCAAGGATCATCTTTTTTAATTCCGGAGTAAGTTTGAGGGCTTCAATAATTGCATTTCTTCCGCGATATCCTGACCCATAGCATTTATCACAGCCTTTTCCATAAAAAAACTTTACATCTTTATCATTGTCTAATGCAAGTCTTCTTCTAACCGGATCTGATATCTCCTGCTCAGCCTTGCAATCAGGGCAGATTATGCGGATCAACCGCTGTGATATTACCAGGTCCACTGCATCAGTAATAAGAAAAGGTTCTATACCCATATAAGCCATGCGGCTCAGCGTGCTTACTGCGTCATTAGTGTGCAGTGTTGAAAGGACTAAATGCCCTGTGAGAGCTGCTTGTATGGAGATCTCTGCTGTTTCCTTGTCTCTTATTTCCCCAATCATTATTATATCTGGATCCTGCCTTAAAACAGATCTCAGTATACTTGCAAAGGTTAAACCTATGCTGGGCCTTGCCAGGACCTGATTAATCCCTTTAATTTCATATTCAACCGGGTCTTCGATAGTAATAATGTTCTTATCAGGGGTATTTATGGAATTTAGCCCTGTATAAAGCGTGGTCGTTTTGCCGCTGCCTGTAGGGCCGGTCACAAGTATCATTCCATAAGGCCTTGCAAGAGAATCTGTATATTTTTCGACGTCTGCTTCCGAAAAGCCAAGCTTGTTAATGTCCAGGGCAAGGGCCGACCTGTCGAGGATCCTCATGACGATTTTTTCGCCGTAAAGTGTAGGCAAAGTAGAAACACGTACATCTACTTTTTTATTGCTAACTTTTACCCTGCACTTGCCGTCCTGGGGCAATCTCCTTTCTGCGATATCTAAATTAGCCATGATTTTTATCCTGGATATAACCGATGAAAAATATTTTTTAGGAGGAGGGTCACAGACTACCAATTCCCCGTCAATACGCATCCTTAAAGAAACAGAATTGTCTCCGGGTTCTACATGAATATCGCTCGCTTTTTTTGTAACAGCTTCATACAATATCGCATTCACGTATTTTACTACCGGAGCCGCATCTGCATTGGATTCTTCGTAATTATCCTTTGTCTCCTTGAATTCTTCCGAGACCACTTCTTCCACCATCTCGTTTGCCATGTCTTTTACACTGCCGAAAGACGCAGAATAATATTTTTCAATCGCATCCATTATATCCGATTCCGGAGCCATGACCATGGAAAGATTTAAGTGGGATATCGACTCTAATTCTGCGATAATTAAACCATCGGTAGGGTCAGCAACTGCGATCTTTAGAGTGTTTTCTTGTTTTGAAATAGGCATAATAGTATATTTTCTTGCTATTCTTTCCGGTATTATCTGCAGCACTTCCTCTTCAATTTTGGTTTTTGACAATTGCACTAATTGCAAACTAAAAAGTTTTGAAAGGGCATCAAAATAATTTTCTTTAGAGATATAACCCTTATTGAGAAGTATGACTCCTATTTTTTCATTTGTCTGTTTTCTTATCTCAAGGGCTTCTTTTAGATGTTCTTTTGTCACAAAACCGTTTGCAACAAGGATCTCACCGAAATATTTTTTTCTAAACGGAGCTATTGTCATTGAAAATCACCCTTTTTTGTTTTTTTATGAGTTTATATTAAGTTAGCTTTATAGATTTAAATAGTTAATAAATAAGACTTTTCTGATATTTTATTATAATATAAAAAAAATATCATAAAGTCAATTATTAAATTTTCGATATTATTGGATTTTATTTAGCACTAGTTAATTAAGAAAATATTCAAACAATAAAATTCGAGAGTTTGATTGTTTTTTTAATATTATTCGCTCACAGGCAACGATTAGATTTACATTAAAAACATTAAGGTTTTCAATGTAACATTCATTAGCCTAAACAAAATGTTCCTTAATGATGAACATTTTATTAATATGATTATTTCTTTTGATTTTCAATAAAATTACGAGAATAATAAGCAAAATTATTAAATTACGCTGTATACTTTACATTTCACAATTATTATAACACACACTATTAATTTTGTCAAGATGTCGTTTTGCAAATATAACAATGAAAACCTTAAATTAAATTTACCAAATTTTTGTTTTTAAAGAGTTGAAATTCTAGTAAATATTTTACATATAATTCACAGGAATTCCTTGAAATTCCCATAAAATTTGTTTATAATATAATACAATATGTTTATGTATAAAAAAGATATAATTAAATCTGTTATTATTATTTCATTGCTGACCAATTTCATTCAAGCAAATGATTTGAATGAATCCATGTGCGCGTCACTGCCTGCAATCCAGTCATCTGTTTTTGGAATAACTTCGTTTGCGCGTTTGCCATTAAAAATAATGACTGAGGTCTTGAAAGATGTTCCTTTTTCGCCGGAGTACAGACAACCGGTACAAAAACAGAGTAGAACTAAAGGTACGAAAAGAGACAGTTCTTTTTCCTTTTCCAACCAAAAAGAAAACCTGAGTTTAAATCTTAAGATAGAGACAAACGAAAAAACAGTAATAAATAATTCGCAAATTCTAATTTCTGATATCGAAATCCTGGGCCTTGACCCGTTTCCTGATTGGCCACCTGGACTGTTTTGCATTTTTCTATTGATGTATCTTGTTTTATTGAGCAGGAGTAATTTGCCTTGGGAGATAAATGTCCCATATGTACTCTAGAGCCCATTTACGTTTAAACGTAAATGGGCTTTTTTATTTGTAAAATACTAAAGACTACAGAAGAACTGATTTTTTAAGCAAAAAAACATGGAACAGATTATGAATAATTTTTTAAAAATATATGAGAATACAATGAAATATTTTAAAAGATACAAGCTTAAATTGATATATCTTCTGCGGAATATTGTTATGTATTTTCTGTGTAATCAACGGTTTAAAAAAATCGTATCTTCTATTACATTAGCCTGTTTCCTTATCTCTTTTGTCTTTGGAGAAGTCCTGCATGCTTCTATAGAAAAACGCTCAAAAACTGACCAACTGCACCGGAGTTTGGAAGATCTCATAATACCACAAAGTTTTGGAAGAATAACTGACTCCTGTATAGAGGAGAACGAAGAGAATGAGGCTAATGGAATTGACAAACAAGGAGATGAACATGACAATACGCTGTCCGTAAAACGAAATCCGCTGGTAATAAATATCCAGGACCTGCATTGTCATCCGGAAGTTCAAAGGAATATTTCCAAGATACTGGCCTCTTTAGATAAAAATTACGGGTTTAACAGTATTTATGTAGAAGGCGGTTATGGCAAGGTAAGTACCTCCTGGCTCTGCAATATTAAAGATGAAGAGTTAAAGAACCATGTCCTGGAAAACTTGATCGCTAAAGGACGGCTTACCGGGACAGAACATTATTCTGTTGTTTCGAACAAGCCCGGCCTGTTAAAAGGCATCGAAAATGAGGCTGTACATAAGCTCAACATCATAAGGCTTGGTAAAATCCTTAACAAGAAGGCGTATTTCAGTAACAAGATCAAGGATTTTGACCGCGATATTGAGTTCATGAAAGCCAGGTATTTTACTGCAAAGAACAAAAGCCTTAACAGGCTTGTAGAAAAGCATAAAAAAGCCGGTATACAAACCAATGAATACTATGTTATGCTTGCTAAATATGTTGAAAAAATAAACAAAAACCCCGGCAAATACAACAATATCCTGGCCCTGAACATGGCTAACTATCCGAATGTCAACAAATACCTGGAATTAAACCGATTAGCAAAACAATTAAAATACAAAAGAGTAGCTGTACAAATGCAGGAATTCATGGGGCTTATCAAGAACAAGCTTTCCTATTCTGCCTATACTTCGCTTATTCAAAAAACCGATAATTTTTCAAAAGCTGACGAACTCTACATTTACCTAGCAAATATATCAAGATCATCAGGGTTCAGGGGGCAGGAATCACTTGAGAAATTCTCTGAACTCTATAAGTTTTTTGAATACACCGAGAAAAGCCAATCTTTAAATCCGATCAAGCTTATAAATGAAGAAAAACGTCTGGTCGAAGAAATCAGGATAGCGTTTTCACAGGACACGAGCGAACTTGAAGTGTCATTCCTGTGCGATTTCTATATCTATTTCAGGGATTATTTGTCCAATACGCTCGCTGCAGAAGATTACGAGTATTTTAAGCAAAGGTTTGACAGATTTAAAAAAATATGGGGTAAATATGCATTAAATAACAGAATTGCCGGGATGTCAAAGGACTTCGACCTGCTCAGCGGGTTTTATGAGACGAACTGTAAAAGGAATGATTGTTTTGTAAAGAATATTGATGAATTAGAAAACATTCAGGGAGCGGGAGACAGTAGACAGGGGACAGCAGAAACTTCGAAATCCGGAATCCGGAATCCGAAATCAATATCTTCTTTACTAAAGGCTTCCGAAATTGTTGTTGTAGTAACCGGCGGATTCCATAGTGAAGGATTAAAAAAGATACTGAAAAAAAAGAAGATATCCTACATTTCTGTAACTCCAAATGTAACCCAGGATACAACGGTCTCAAACCAGATATACTGCGATCTGGTCAAAAAACAGGCGACCGCCCTGTTAAAACAAAAATTGCAGAACCAGTATAAAGGCACTCAATTATTTCAAACGCAATCCCTGGCCTTAGTATTGGGTTCTAATGATGCAAAGGTCATTTCCGAGACAAAAGACAGCATAACTATTGAGATTGAAGGGGAGCCAATAACGCTTTCGCGCAATGATGAAGAAAGCGGATTTAAACTCCAGGGAAAATTAGATAAAGTATTAACCGTAGCAGGTAAAACATACGACGAGCAGCATGTCCAGCAGGCTTTGGAGCTTGCTGTTGACCAGGCCCTGCTTATTGCCAAGAATATAGAAGGCCTTGAGAGACCTCTTTTAAGCGCAGAAATTATTCGTAAATTGGTAGTTGCATTGTCTATATCTGCAGCCAAGGCTGGCCTATTGGAAGGCCTATTCGGCGGAGGCGGCCTTATCTGGGCTATAGCAAGCAGCAAAGAAATTCAAGATTTAATTACAAGTGAAGCAAAAATAGACCTTACAGAGTTAGATATGCTTCCTGAATATATTCAGGAAATAGTAATGAATCATGCTCTCACATGTCAAAAACTAAAAACAATAGCAAAAGACAAACCGCTCCTGTCTGCAATTATAAGTATAAATGGAATGCAGGAATTTTTCGGCTCGCTTTTGATGAAAGATTTCGAGCTTAAGACTGTCTCCAGACAAAGTCAAGAACTGCCTAAAAATATTACTGCTTTAACTGAAGAAGAATATTCGGAATTTGTGAAAAAACATAGGTTGGAAGATGAATATTGGGTTGGGCCGAATGAATATAGGATATCAGATAAAGAATTATCTACTATGGGGGCAGGGAATTGTTTTGTTCCTGTTTTGATTGACCAAAAAAGATCAAGGTGTCTTATAGGGCATTTCCCGTATACTTATCTTTATGGTGACAAGGAAAGAAGAAGGGAATTAAATCCTGAATTCTATGCTATGATAGACAGTGTTCGAGAAGAAGTGTCTGCTGGGAATTTCCGGTTGTATTTATTTGCCGGAGCAATGCAATCTGATTTGTTCAAAGAAGATTCGGAAGCGGAAAAAAATAGAGTTAAGAAGTCAAAAGAAGAAATATTTGATGCTTTTGCTTCTATAGGTATTAAGGAACATGAAGATTTAACTCCTGATGAGATGGATATGATTTTAAAAGGCATAATAGCTGATCCTAAAAGCAACACAATTCGATATTTTTATAAAGCAAGAGCAAGCCAGCAGGCGATGAATAAAGAAAAAGAATCCGAATTGACAAAAAAAGCAGAGGCAAACGCAGCCGGCGCAGCTGCCAAGCCTGGCACCGGACTTCGAAACGAAAAAGACATAGATGGAACAATTAAAGAAGCAAAAGTATTTTTAAAGAAAATTTGCAAAAGCGCAAGAGAAATAGTAGCTGCAGCGCGCTTGAAGGGCGGGGTTACAAACGAAGGAGATTTAGATATTATTGAGGAAGCGGCATTAGAAGCAGAAGGTTTGATTCCTTCTTTTGATGAACTTATTAAATTTATGAAAGAAGGCAGTAAAATTGAGGCATATACGCTCAGCGAAGAAAGGATTCAAGAGTTGTTTAACAATATTGTACCCGGTAATGGTTATGAAGGGAAACTTACGGTACAGGTTCAACGTGGAGCAAATCTTTCACAAACCAATATATTCCTGATAGAACGTACTATTCTAAAAGAGCTGTTCACAAATGCCTTAAAATATGGCAAAGAAGAAATAAAGGTAGCTATCGGTAGAAGCGAAGCTGGTAATATTGTCATTCAAGTTTCTAATATCATGATGACTGCTGATGAATTACGGGCAAAAACTATTTCCAGTTCAGGGATAGGGACTGAATTATTAAAGAACTTAAAAGAAGTATTCGGTGAGGGATACTCTTCATCTGCAAAACAACTATCTCTTCAGGGACAAGAGGAGTATGTAGCAGCAGTTACGATACCTGACCGCAAACCTCAAGGGGATATATATGAATTTGTAGAAAGAACTCTGTTTCATGAACTTGGCAACCACATGAATCAAATGATAGGCTTTCTAGGGACTAATAAGATAGAAGGAACTTTAGACTTGAAGGATACAGTCTGGGAAAAGCCGTATAATTGCAGAAAACAATTAGGTGAATTCCGTGAGAAGATAAAAGACCTGGTAAGCCGCCAGCAAGCTATGCCTGCAGCAGGCCGGCTGGAGTATGTAAATATACGTGTAGAAGGCAAAAACTTAAAACTAAAGCAGGTTTTAGTTCAGGTTGCTAAGATAGCGGCAGACATAGGGATGGTTGAAAAACTCGATAGCGGTGAATATAAACTGGCAGCCGGACATGATGAAGTAGATATTGACGGACTCGCAAAAGCATTATACGGTTGGCATACCAATGAAAAACCCGTAGTACAAGTTAAAGGCTCTTCCGGTAACGAGGTCAAAGTAATCACACCTTCGCTGGCTCTATTTGCAGCAGAACTGAAGATAATCGGGCCAGATTATAATCTTTTATCAGGGCATACCCTGGGGCATCTTACAGCTCTTGAACAAGCATTAGATACCTTGCCGGAAAAGGAAGTACGTGAACGGGAATTTAAGCAGGAATTCTCTGCATTGCAGGAAAAGGTCAAAGAAAGCCCTGAAAAACTCTCCGATATAATAAGGCGCCTTGAAGACGGAGAACAGCGCCTTAAAGGCGGAACTGATGTAAAGCAGGCAGAAGAAGATATTAAAAAGGCACTAGCAGATCTTAGAGATCTGTATAACGATATTAATGATACGCTTGTATTGGTTTGTTTGGTGGCACTGTCATTAGATTCCACCCTGGCAAACCATATTTCTGATAAAGTTGCAAAACCGCTTGCCATGCTTCATGGAAGCCAAGAATTGTTGGAAGAAGATGATAAATATGAATTCATAAATGAACCGATAAAGTTATTAAAAGATTTCCAATTAGCCGGGCGGTTTAATAATTTATTCGGACGCCTTAAGGTCATTGATCAGGCTTGTGTGCCGGACAAAGAAAAAGGAAACGGGATATCTTTTGATAAAGAAATTTATTATAAAGAAATGTGCAGGACCTTACAGCAAGAACTGAAAAATGCACCCGGTATTATAGAACGTTTACAGAAACAACCTGACTGGCAGACTGCAGGGCCAGACGCATTGAACGAACTGCATGAGTTAGCAGCTACTCTTGATATATATTTCAGAGAAGTGAGGGAGTTTGAAAACCTGCTTGCTAATACTCCTATTCACACCAATCCGGCAGTTAAAGCACTCTGGGATTCTGTATACCCTATTCTGCCGCCCCTGTGGAATGCCATTAAAACCAAAAACTACCAAAACATACAACCAAATATTCAGTTATTGCTTACTGCATTGGCAGATAAACAAGCACAGATAGAAGCCCTGTCAAAGCCAGAAGCCGGAGTTAATATTGAGCAGCCGGCTGCCACAGGGTTCACGCAAGCTATGGCTGATGAATTGATAAAAGAATTATTGGCAACTACGCCGCTTGGTAAGTGTAAAGATTTAAGCGATGAAATAATAAAGGTTGTAGCAGGTGAGATGATTAAAGGAGAAAGATTACAGCCTCTTCCCAAACAGGCAATAGACACAGATCTTCAAACGCAGGCTAACGAAGTACTTGGAGAACTAAATGTAGACGAATTAAAAGGTTTAGAAATAGAGGTAGAAAGGCACCCTGTTAATTCTATGGGTCTGATAAGGATAGAAGACGGAGTGTACGGCCACTGCGGGCTGGTAAAAGAAGGGAATAAACTTAAATTCTTGGTATCAGATAAGTTTTATGAAATACACGATAAAGCAGAGTTTGGCAAGGTAATAACAGCAGAGCTTAATGAATATATTACATTGAATTTGCGTGACAGGATGGAATATCTTATTCTAACTGAATACATAGCCAAGGCAGCCACTAGAGAAACCCCGCCGATACGCGGCGACCCGCTTGACCCCGTGGTAAGGTTTAATGCATATCACCAGATGATAGAAGAATATGAAAGTTATTCCAATGATAAAGAAGTTCACGCCAAGTCCAAAGAATACCTGCTGCGCAACCAAGACCTAAGTATAATATCAAAAGAAATAACATCCATAGTATCAAAACTCTATCCCGGGATAGAGCCAATTAATAAGTTAATAGAGATGTTAACAGAAGTGCCAATGTTCATAAAGCCGGAAGCAGGTACACCTGTCTCAGTTCCGAATGAAGCAAAAGAGATATTTGATGAAGGGGTATTCACGAATGAGATAGTCCAGGCAATGGTAGAGAGCATGGCAGAACTCATGGATTATGTAAGTTTTGAGTTTGTAGATAAGGATAATTTGCCAAAGGGTGCCAAAGGATATAATATAAAGAAAGAGAATAAAGAAATAAAAACAACGATATTTAGACAGGAAAATGAAGGAGCAGCAAAGGGATTGACAATAATCACGGATACAACCGTACATATTGCAAAAGATATTAGTTTCCTGGAATTCATAGGTTTGATTAAGGAGTTGGAAGAAAAAACGAGAAAAGAAGGTAAATTAGTATTAAGAAGGAAAGTGCCGGTTGAAAGTATATTGGAATATATAAGGAGTTCGATACGTTATTTTGAAGAGATAAACTCAGGAAAACCGAATGCAAAACTAAACGACATTATTAACGGGCTTAAAGAATTATTGGGAAATGAACAGATTGTAGTTGGCAACCTCTCCGAGGATGAGAAACACAGGGCAGAGTTATGGCTTGGACTTACAAGAAAAGATATAGAGGATGCGCTAAAAAGTGAAAATGAGTTAAACACTATGGTGTCCGGGTTAAACAGGAACCTATGCTATGAACTTATGGAACCATACCGTGTGTTTGATTCAAATCTTATAGAGCGTGGCGGCCAGGTGCTTGACGGGCTTAATGCAATAAATGAAAAAGGGAAGGTTATAAAAGATAGGCAAGGTCAGCCTGTGAAATTAAAGGATTATATAGCTGGAGAAGTGAAGATAAAACGAAGCAAAGGACTTAGCAGACAGGAAGAGGACAAGGAGATTATAAAATTAGTACAAGATACTGTCACTAGATATAACGATAGAATCCTTCATTTTAAACCAGATATGTATGATAAGCTTGCGCTCAGTTTTGGAATACCTAAAAAATTTATTTCATACCGCGAGATAAAACCTACAGATATAGTACAAACCAATCATATGCGCTGTGTGATGATGAGTTATCTTTGCGCAAGGATTCTAAAAGAATATGGTTTTGAAGTATATTGGGCAAAAGTCAATGAGAGTTACGAACAAATACAGGAAGGACATGTAGCTGTAGTTGTTAGGTCACGAGACGGTTTGTTTTCAATAGTAGATGCTGCGCAGCCCGGTGGTTCAGGTGCAATAGGAGAATATTTAACTTTAGGAGAGATAGAAGAACATCTTAAAAAAGAAAAGGTATATACCAAAGAACTTAAAAAAGGATCTGAGGCTTATCCGAAGAATAGACACCATAAAATCAGTATACTCAGGCTTGAGGATGGTGTGAAGGCAAGCGTGTATTATAATTTAGGGAATATTTACAATGAAAAAAAGAACCCTGACTACGATAGAGCTATAGAATGCTTTTTAAAAGCACTTGAAATAAATCCAAAAGATCCGGGTGCATTAAATAACCTCGAGATTGCTTACGTTAGTAAACCAAACCGTGAATATGATAAAGCTATTAAATGTTTGTTGAGAGCGCTTGAAATAAATCCAAAAGATCCGGTTGCATTGCATAATCTTGGCAATGTTTACAGGGATAAACCAGAGCATGAATATGGCAAAGCAATTGAATGTTATATAAAAGCACTTGAAATAGATCCTAAATTTAATTATACATGGTACAATATTGAACTTTTATTTAATTCGAAAGGTTTTGAAGAATTGGGGAAAGAAGTCAGGGATTATAAAAACAAAGCAAAAGCAGGTAATCCCAAACTAACCGTAGCTACAGTAAATGCATTTTTTGGAAGGGAAGATGTGCAAGAAGCAATAAAAAGTATTTCAAACAAGGTTGTAACTGTTTCTGATATAAGCAAAAATTTAGTTAAGTTAGAAAAGCCCGTCACCAGAAGTTCCTGGATTCTTCCTGTCACAGTATTAATAATATTTATGCCATTTATAATGTTGTTTGTAAAGTTATTTTTAGTGCCTTTCGGAATAGACATACCTATATATAAAAATCTCTTTCAATATTTTGAGCCTGGATACGATTTCCATCTCATAATTACTGCCCAAAGGCTGATCTTCCCGAACTTACAGAATTTGGGTGATTTTATAAGCAAACTGAGTATGAGTGTAAAGGAAAGATGGAATAGCCTTGTAAATATATGGGACAATAAACAACTTATGGCTTTAAGTAACAACAGCACCCTTCCCAGACAAGCACAACTTATATTCCAGTTTCTTGACCCGAACGGTACTTATGGATATGTAAGCATTCCTTTAATGCTTTTGCCGACAATACTGCTGAGTTTTCTTTCTTCGGCTTTCTCAATGCCGTTATTGAATGTTGCTAACCTGGTGCTTGGGATTATTTCTATATATCTTCTTATTAAAGTCCAGAAAAAATTTGGAGGAGTT
>JAJAPY010000011.1 GCA_020523885.1 Candidatus Liberimonas magnetica
CGTTAGCCGCCCTTAAAGCAGCCGGATAAACCCTAGTCCACCTACGCGGTGGAACCTGGTACTAAAATAAAAAACAACCCCAAATCGTTTTCTTCAATTTGGGGTTGTTTTTTAATTACTGCAAGCTAAGAAACCTTCTACCGCCTTCTTGTATTTGTATGTTCAATGTCTATATCTATTACTTTATCTTTTTCCGTAGCCATTACGCAGTTGCCTTCAAAAATAGCGCCCTCGCCTATACTTAAACTGGCAGTATGCAGGTCGCCGTACACCTGGGCTTTGCTTAGTATCTCAAGGCTTTGCATGGCAGTGATGTTCCCTGTTATTTTTCCTCCGACAATGACTATGCGGGCGTTTAAGTCTCCCTGGACCTGGCCTTTTTCGCCGACTATGACTCCGGTAGCTTCAGCTACTCCGCCTTCAAGCTTCCCGTCAATCCTGACAGAATTTTTTGATTTGATCGTTCCCAGGAACGTGCTTTCAGGGCCGACAATGGTTTCAAGCATACCGAATTCATTCTCTTTTTTCTTGAACATAGACATTGTTGTTCTCCCTTTCCCATACATGGGGACAAGCTATCTGTAATTTGACAAAGGCCCTCTATTATTTGAGGCAACAGAGAAAAGGTCTTTTTTGAAATAAGTCATCGGGTCAACAGGGTGTTCGTTATATCTTATTTCGTAATGGGTATGGCTGCCTGTGGAGCTGCCTGTGTCCCCCATCAGGGCTATAAGCTGGCCACGTTTTACTTTATCTCCTGTTTTTACAAGAAATTTGTTCAGATGGCCGTAAAGAGTTTTATATTTATACCCGTTATCGACTATTACCAGCCTTCCGTACCCTGGTTGCCACTCGGCAAGAATAACAGTGCCATAGGCAGTTGAATAAACCGGCGTGTTTTTTACGTTAGCTATATCAACACCCGTGTGCCTGTCGTAGACTTGGTATATAGGATGTATCCTGTACCCGAACTTCGATGTGAAATTACCGACGCACGGCATACAGTTTGGTATTGCCCTAAACAGCATACGTTCGTTTTCCACGTATCCGGTTATCTCGTTAAAACTTTGCATTTGTTTTTTTGTTTCTTCTATTAAAGCGTGTGTCTGCCTGTAGATATCCTGACTGGACATTTCATATATTTTACCGGACAAAAACCTGTTTAAGTCCCCTGTTTCTTCCGGCAGCGGTCCGCCGCGGCCTTCGGTTTCAATTATGGCTTTTTTAGATTTTAAATTCAGGAGAGACCTTATGTTTTCGTCATTTTCTCTTACATGTTCAAGCATTTCTCTTGATTTTCTTACTTCCTGAGCAAAGAACATAACCTTCAATTTCATCAGGTTATGTTCCGATTTTACCCTCCAGTAGTCAATATGGCGGCTTGCCAGGTAGCCGGCCCAGAGAGTTATACCTGTCCATAGAGATAACAAAAAAAGCACAAAAGACAACGTGAAAGTTATCCTCAACGGTTTTATGGTGTTATGAGGTATAAGCATCAGGGTAAGATGCCTTTTCAACTCTTTTTGGATGCTTTGAACGATTTTCATTCTACCTCTTTATATTAATAGGATATTAGTCCCAATATTATATAACACAAAAAAAATAAAATGTCAAGAATATATTTCATATATAATTTTAAATAAGTTTTTATTAAACATCCGCACGCTTCAGGCTATAGGATGTCTAAGATGAACATAATTGACTTGAACTGGTAAAAATATGTAAAATCAAAGGGCTTACAGCCCTTGGTTACACAGATTATAAGCAAAACCGATAGTATAATCACTGTAATCTGTGTATAGAATCTGTGTAATCAATAATTCCCGAAGGGATTATATGAAAAAACTTGATTTTGAATTAATTGTTCAAGCAATAAAGAAACTTATAGTTTTAAACGGCATTTTCTTGCTTTTAATGTCATTGTATAGGCTGTTTTTCTTTGTTTATTTCGCTAATTTCAATGAATTAAAAGGGCAATATTGGTATGTTTTTAAAGCATTTTTCTTAGGGTTCCGCTATGACCTTGCTATAATAGCTTATATAAATGCATTGGTAAGCCTGAGCATTTTAATAATTTTGTTTGCAAGGAACCTGCGGCTGTTTGATATATGGAAAAAAGTACTTAAAATTTACTACACTTTAGCATATTCACTTCTATTTTTGATCATAATTACAGATTTTGGATTCTATTTATATTTCAAAAACCATATCAATATCCTTATATTCGGTATATTTGAAGATGACACAAAAGCTCTTTTTTCAACTATTTACCAGAGCTATCCTATTATAAAGGCGGTTGTTGGGTTTCTGGTATTCATTATTTTAGTAAATTTTATAATAAGGTATTTTGTTGGTTCCATCAAAGACGAAATCGAAGGATTAAAACCATATAGCACTGGTATAAAAGTTATTTTTGTTTTCTGTTTATTAGCAGGTAATTTTATCGCAGCAAGAGGCTCTTTCGGCTTGTTCCCTTTAGGCGTTATGGATGCCGCTCTTTCGCCGAACGAGTTTATCAATAAGTTATCGTTGACAGGGGTTCACACTTTGCAGGAAGCCCTGGAGTTTAGAGCTAAAGAAGGAAAGGAGTACGATCTAATAAAAGAGATGGGGTACCAGGACAACGTAGAACAGGTCGTTCTTGATTTCCTGGATGCGGGCTATGGAGACATTGGCAAACAAGAACTTCAATTGTACCTTGTAAAAAAGACACGCAAAAATGATGCGGCGCAGAAAATAAAACCGAACGTCATTGTAATCATGTGTGAGGGTTTTGGCACGGACCTGGCGAGGTATAATTCAAAAAGTTTTAATGTTTTAGGCCAGCTAAAAGGCCATTTTGAAAAAGACTACTTGTTCACAAATTTTCTTTCAGGAGATATAGGTACTATCGGAAGCATAGAAGCCGTTATCTATAATGTGCCCAAAAGGCCCCAGTCAAAAGCTATAAGCCAATCTAAATATGCTTACAAGGAGCATTCTTCCGGGGCAGCTGTTCCCTACAAGAAAGCCGGGTATGATACTCTTTTTCTGTACGGAGGGAACGCGAACTGGAGAAATATGCAGTCCATCGTGCCTAACATAGGTTTTGACGCGATAGAGGGTGAAGGCGCTATGGACCCCTCCTATCCTAAAAACCAGTGGGGAGTTTATGACGAGTTTCTGTTTGACCACATCTACAAAAAACTTCAGCAAAACAGCGCAAGGCCGAAGTTTATCTTTGCGATGACCACGAGCAACCATCCGCCGTATTCGCTCCCGCCGGGTTATAAATTGTTGCCGCTTGACATACCCGGAGCGCTTCAAAAAAGGATTACAGGGAACAAGAACCTTGCGATGCAGAGGTTCCAGACTTACCAGTATACGAACCAAAAACTCGGAGAGTTCATATCAAGGGTCAAAAATTCGGAATTAGGCAAAAACACCATCATAGCTGTTACAGGAGACCATAACTTCTGGGATGTTGTGGATTACTCCACGGAGGATTCGCTTAACCACTTCGGTGTGCCTTTTTATCTCTATATCCCGGACAGCTTAAAACCAAACAGTGTTGATTTAAATACGGTAGGCTCCCATGTTGATATAATGCCGACACTCTATAACTTATCCTTGTCCGACGCTCAATATTTATCAATAGGAAACGATATGTTAGATGCACGGGTAAAACATATAGGTTTTAACGTTGCAAACCTGGTTATAGCCAAAGAAGCGGCTCTTATTTATACGCCTGCAAACGATACAGCGAGTTATTATAGTTGGAAAAGTGATGACAAAAGAACCCTTAAGGAATCAAAAAAATTCTATATTCATGAAACGATCCTGAAACATTATAAGGCAGCTCTGGCACTTTCAGATTACCTTATTAAACACCCGTTTAAGTTTTAAACCGTAATCCTTCCATGAAGCAGTTTTCAAATTGACAAGAACTGCGGAAATTGGTATCATAAAAACACTTTAAAATTAAACAGAAATGAAGGAAACATAGGATAATGAAAGAAAGTTTACATTACAGAAAAAACAATCTTTATTTTGAGAATGCCTCGCTTGAAAAATTAGCAGATAAATTCGGGACGCCTCTTTACGTTTATTCTAAATCAAAATTGATTGAAAATTATAGGTCTTTTGATTCAGCTTTCAAGAAAGTCCCGCATCTTGTTTGCTATGCGATGAAGGCAAATTCTAATTCAACGGTACTAAAAACCCTTGCAGGTTTGGGTTCCGGAGTTGATGTTACATCCGGAGGAGAACTATACAGGTCTCTAAAAGCCGGATTTTCTCCGGAAAGGACGGTTTATGCAGGTATAGGTAAGACCGCAGTGGAAATAGAGTATGCTTTAAAGCATAATATCCTGATGTTCAATGTCGAATCAATAGAAGAGCTTGAATTAATCGGCCGGTTGGCTAAGAGGCACAATAAAAAAGCCTCTATTGCGCTCAGGGTCAACCCTCACGTTGATGCGCATACCCATAAATACATAACGACAGGAAAAAGCGGTTCAAAGTTCGGGATACCCTATCCTGAAGCTCTTGTGGTTTACAAACTCGCGTCTAAGATAAAAAGTATTGATGCAGCGGGCTTGCATTGCCATATAGGTTCGCAGATAACCGAAGTCAAACCGTTCCATTTAACGTCTTTAAGGATGGCAAAAATAGTTAATGAGCTTTTTAAAGCCGGAATAAAATTAAGATACATAGATTTTGGCGGCGGCCTGGGTATCCAATACAGGCACGAAAATGTTTCCAGTCCCACAAACCTTGCAGACGCAGTACTTGTGCCTTTTAAAGGTTTTAAAGGGACATTCGTTTTTGAGCCCGGCAGGTATATCGTAGGAAATACCGGCATTCTTTTAGTAAAAGTTACATACAGAAAAAAAGCAGACGGCAAGAATTTCCTGATAGTTGACGGCGGGATGAACGACCTCATAAGGCCGACGCTTTATGAAGCCTATCATGATATAATACCGGTAAAAAACCCGGCAGGGCCGAAACTAACTTCTGATGTAGTAGGGCCAATATGCGAGACCGGAGATTTCTTAGGACAATCCAGGCTTCTTCCCTGGCTTGCACAAGGGGAATACCTTGCTGTAAAGTGTGCAGGCGCTTATTCAATGGCTATGTCGTCCCAGTATAATTCAAGGCCGAGGGCAGCTGAAATAATGATAAATGGCTCAAAATATAAAATGGTACGTGAACGCGAAAAATACGAAGACTTGGTAAGAAAAGAAAGGATTAACGGGTAGCGTACAATTATAGCGTACAGCGGATAGCGTAGAGCGTATAGGAAAGTCAAAGATTTTAACTATCCGCTAAACGCTCTACGCTAAACGCTAAAAATAATACTATCCGTTTTACGCTGAACATGAATAAGAAAATTGACTTTTATAAAATCTCTGCAGCAGGTAATGATTTCATAATGATCGATAACAGAAAAAAGGTTTTGTCCGGAGACCTATCTTCTTTAGCAAAGCGTTTATGCCAGAGAAAGCTCTCGATCGGGGCTGACGGGCTTATCCTGATAGAAAAAAGCAAAAAAGCAGATTTTAAAATGTGTTATTATAATTCCGATGGCTCTCATGCGGCGATGTGCGGGAACGGCGGCCGTTCCATAGCCCGTTTTGCGAACCTGCTCGGCATAACCTCAAAAAAAATGGCATTTGAAACGGATGCGGGGCTCGTAAATGCCGAGATCTTAAAAAACAATATAAGGCTTGAACTGTACGAACCGAAAGATGTCCGGCTTGATTTCCCTTTAAAGGTAGGCGAAAAAGAGTTTGATGTTTCATTTATAGATACAGGAGTCCCCCACACCGTAGTTGCAGTAAGTAATATAGATAAAATAGACGTATGCGGTCTGGGGCAGATGATAAGGTATCATAAGGAATTTTCGCCTGCAGGCACGAACGTGGATTTTATCCAGAAGAAAAACGAGAACACCATATATGTAAGGACTTATGAACGCGGGGTTGAAGACGAAACGCTCGCCTGCGGTACAGGAGTAGTGGCAAGTGCGATAATCGCCAGTATGAAAAAACTCGTAAAAGAACCGGTTCACTGCATTACGCGGGGCGGAGATACGTTATATGTTTCGTTCACGCTGAATACCGAAGACGATTTTATTTCTCCGGTCTCGAATGTCCATCTTGAAGGCCCGGCGGAAGTTACGTTTACGGGGAGTGTAAATATCTGATTGCAAATTGCAAATCGAGAAATTGCAAATTGTAAATTTAATGAATGACATTGAAAATTTGAAATTTGCATTTTGCACTTTGCAATTTTCAATTAATTTGTGGAGGAAAAATGTTCCAAGGATCGTATGTCGCGATAGTCACGCCTTTTAAAGATAATAAGGTAGACGTAGAAAAATTAAAAGAACTTGTGGAATTTCATATTAAGAACGGGACATCCGGGATAGTGCCGTGCGGCACTACTGGCGAATCGTCTACTCTTTCATACGAAGAGCATGATTTTGTCATAGAGACGGTCGTAAAAGCCGTCAAGAAAAGGGTAAAAGTCCTGGCAGGTACGGGGTCAAACAGTACCGATGAAGCTATAATGCTTTCCCGTCACGCTGAAAAAGTCGGCTGCGACGGTGTACTCTTGGTATCCCCGTATTATAATAAGCCTACGCAAAAAGGGCTTTACCTTCATTTTAAGGAAATAGCCAGTGCCATAAAGATACCGATAATGCTTTATAATATACAGAGCCGTACAGCCGTAAACATAGAAATACAAACTACTGCAAAGCTTGCAAGAGAGTGCAAGAATATAGTGGCTGTAAAAGAAGCGTCCGGGTCTTTGGAACAGATGGAGCAGACCATAGCTTCCTGCCCGGACATTGAACTTCTTTCGGGTGACGATGCCTTGACCCTTCCGGTCTTATCTATCGGTGGTGCCGGGGTGGTCTCTGTTGTTGCGAACATAGTCCCGAAAGATGTTTCAGATATGGTCTCCCTTTATCTAAAGGGAGAAATTAAAAAAGCCAAAGAGTTGAATTATAAGCTTTTACCTCTTATAAAAGCGATGTTTATCGAAACAAACCCGATACCGGTAAAAACTGCAATGGGTATGCTTGGGATGTGCCAGCCGGAACTTCGGCTTCCTATGTGCGAGATGGAAGATGCAAATAAGAAAAAACTTGAAAAAGCATTAAAAGATTACGGATTAATAAAATAGGAACAGAAAACATAGGGTCAAAGGGGCAAGGGTCAAGTAGCAAGGAAGAAATAAAGGATTTTCCTAAACCCTTGACCCTGACTACTTGATCCTGATTTTTAGGGGTTTATTATGGATAAAATTAAAATAATAGTTTGTGGTGCGGCAGGCAGGATGGGACAAAGAATAATCAGCCTTGCTAAAGACTCCAAAGAATTAGAGATAGCCGGTGCTGTTGAGACAAAAGGACATCCGATGATCGGCAAGGATGAGCCAAAGATAACATCTGACCTTGCAAGTATTATAAAATCCTGCGATGTTGTTATGGATTTTACCGCGCCGATAAGCGCCTTGATCAATCTTGAGACTGCCTTAGAAAACAAAAAGGCCATTGTTATAGGCACGACCGGCTTTAATGATGCCCAGGTAAAAAAGATCAAGGATACAGGTTCTGAGATACCTGTCTTGCTGTCTCCGAACATGTCAATAGGGGTAAACCTTTTATTTAAACTTGCCGGCGATGCAGCTAAGGTGGTCCCTGATTACGACGTAGAGATAGTAGAGCTTCACCATAACAAGAAAAAGGATGCTCCTTCCGGGACAGCGGTAAAATTGTTTGAAATAATCTGCAATGTTCTGGGAAAGAAACCGAAGGATGCCGGTATATACGGCAGGCATGGTATTGTGGGTGAAAGAACGAAGGAAGAAATAGGCATCCACTCGATAAGAGCAGGGGACATTGTAGGAGAACACACTGTCTATTTTGCCGGCCCGGGAGAAAGGATCGAACTGGTGCACAGGGCCCTGTCAAGAGATACACTCGCAAATGGCGCCCTTCTTGCGGCAAAATGGATATATGGAAAGAAACCGGGAATGTATAATATGCAGGACGTGTTGAACATAAGATAAATCACAGACATCAGACTACAGACCAGAGACTAAAGACCTAAATTCTTAGTCTGTTGTCTGAAGTCTGTAGTCTGATTCTGGAGGTCCTATGATCTATTTAAGGTTTTTGCATGACGGCCACATAAAACACGGTGTTCTGCTTGGTAAAACCGTCCATGAAATTACTCCGAATTATTTCGTAAAATACAAAAAAACAGGGAAGAAATACCCGTTAAAGAAAATCAAACTCCTTGCGCCCGTGCAGCCCGGAAAAATAATCGCTCTGGGGCTTAATTACCTTGAGCATGCTCAGGAGCTTAAAATGTCCATACCTTTCGAACCCCTGATGTTCCTGAAAGCTCCTACGTCCGTTGTAGGGCCTTGCGACGATATATCCTATCCTGAAAGTTCGATAAAGGTCGACTATGAGGCAGAGCTTGCGATAGTAATTAAGAAGAAAGCAAAGAATGTCCCTGAAAAGAAAGTCAAAGACTATATCCTGGGGTATACGTGTTTTAACGACGTAACAGCCCGCGACCTGCAGAAGAAAGACGGGCAGTGGACCAGGGCGAAATCGTTTGATACCTTTGCTCCTATCGGGCCGTGGATAGTGGACGATATTAACCCGGGTAAGCTAAAAATAGAGACCTATTTGAACGGCAAACGGTGCCAGAGGTCTAACACCAGTGACCTGATATTTAAAATAGAAGAGATAGTCCATTTTGTTTCAACAGTTATGACGCTTCTTCCCGGCGATGTCATAGCAACAGGCACGCCGCCCGGTGTCGGGCCTATGAAAAGGAAAGACAAGGTCGAAGTGAGGATCGAAAAGATAGGGGCATTAAAAAATAGAGTTGTATGAAATAGCGTAGAGCGTTTAGCGGATAGCGTATAGAAAAACCAAAATTACAATTTCTTTTCACTTTACTATACGCTCTACGCTAAACGCTATCCGCTGGAGTTTTTAATATGGACATTAAAAAAATATTTACTGATATTGTAGACGTTTTTGACGACGAAAAAGATGACCCGGATGAACCGAAGTATGACCCTGTTCATGTCGGAGCGATGATAATCCTTGTTATTTTTGCGATCGCGGTCCTTTTCTGGCTTTTGTGGGCGCTTCTTGTATTCGGTGGAGGCCTGCAGGCTAAAATAATCCCTTTTCTTAAGATATTGTTCACATCAAATACAGCCGGTGATTTCGGTTACGTGGGTTACCCGTATGAGATGGGTGTTTTTGAGGGCTGGCCTACGAATGTCGTAGCTTTTATTTTTGCTGTTTTACTTCTGGCCGCTGTGTGGCACGTGTTCAATAATACAGGAAATATCAGCGGAAAAAAAGAGGAAAACAAAAATGAAAATTAATTACAGCGATAAACTTAAAAAACTTCCTCCGTATTTGTTCATTGAGATCGACAGGAAAAAACAAATTGCCAAAGAAAAAGGAGTAGATATAATCTCTCTTGGGGTAGGCGACCCTGATAAACCTACGCCAAAACATATAATAAAAGCCGGACAGGAAGCGCTTGCAAGGCCGTCCAATCACCAGTATCCTTTCGGTTCAGGGCTTAAAATATACAGGGAAGCTGTCGCAGGGTGGTACATGAGGCGTTTTGGCGTAGAACTTAACCCTGACACCGAGGTATCGGCTCTTTTGGGGTCAAAAGAAGGCATAGGCCATTTTCACCTGGCTTTTATAAACCCGGGCGATATAGTATTGATACCCGAACCGGGTTATCCGGTTTATAATACAGGCACGATATTTACAGACGGTAAACCGTATTTTATGCCTTTATTGGAAAAAAATGGTTTTTTGCCTATCCTTGAAGATATCCCAGAAAATATATGCAAAAAAGCAAAGGTGATTTTCATTAATTATCCGAACAACCCTACCGCAGCGGTTGCAGGCAGGGGTTTTTATGAAAACGTCGTAAGGTTCGCAAAGAAATACAACATAATAGTTGCCCACGATGCGGCTTATTCGGAAATATATTATGAAGAAAAACCCATGAGTTTCCTTGAAGTGCAGGGCGCAAAGGAAGTCGGTGTGGAGTTCCACTCGCTTTCGAAAACTTATAATATGACCGGCTGGAGAGCAGGCTGGATATGCGGGAATGCCGATATAATTAAAGGGCTTGCTACGGTAAAAGATAATTATGATTCCGGGGTTTTTGGAGCTGTACAGGAAGCGGCCGTAGCAGCGTTGAACGGGCCGCAGGACTGCGTTGATGATATGCGGAAAATATATAAAACAAGAAGGGATGCTTTAGTCGACGGCCTCGTCAAGCTTGGCTGGAAAGTCACTAAGCCTAGAGCAAGTTTTTATGTCTGGGCCAGGACGCCCGCCGGGTTCACGTCCGCAGAAACCGTAGCAAAACTTCTTGACGAGGCAGGTATAGTTTGCACCCCTGGAAACGGCCTGGGGCCGAGCGGCGAAGGCTATGTCCGTTTTGCCCTGACAGTTGAGGTGCCGCGTATAGAAGAAGCATTGAAGAGAATAAGTAAAATAAAGTGGTAAAATAGACCACAGACTACAGACCGCAGACTTCCGGCTACAGATTAGAAAATAGAAAATTTTTAGTTTTTGTTTTTCAGTCTGTAGTCTCAAGTCTGTAGTCTGATGTCTAAACATCTGTGGTCTTGAGTCTTATGTATACAGCATATATCGGGCTTGGTTCGAATATCGGTAACAGATATAGGAATATAAAGAAAGCCTGCGAATCTATTTCAGTTAACCCTTCCTGTAAAATAGAGAAAATATCTTCGTTTTACGAGACGTTTCCAGTCGGGCCTTCCCAGAGAGATTATATAAATGCCGTTATAAAGATAAAAACGAAGTTGTCTCCGGTTTTATTGTTAGAACAATTGAAAATAATCGAAAGGTCGTTGGGGAGAAAAAAACAAAAGAAGAAATGGTTGCCGAGGGTTATTGACCTTGACCTGCTTTTTTACGGCAATAGACTTATTGTAAAGAAAGGCCTTTGTGTCCCTCATCCCGAGATCCCAAAGAGAAGGTTTGTACTTGAACCTTTAGTTGAAATAGCTCCGAAATTGATACATCCAGTATCCAAAATGAGCATAAGGTCTATCCTCGGCAAATTATTGACACAAAAGAGCCAAAAGGTTAAGGTTATTAAATAATCAGGAATGGCAAACAAAAAAAATCCCAATTGTTTGCTGGGGGGAAGATTGTGGAAAAAATGACAATCAGTAAAATAAAGGAAATGAAAAAAGCGGGCAAAAAGATAGCTATGCTTACGGCCTATGACTATGAGACCGCTAAAACATTGAACGAAGCTGGGATAGATATTATACTCATCGGAGATTCTCTTGGCATGGTCAAACTGGGGCAGGAAAACACGCTCGATGTTACTGTGCATGATATAATTTATCACTGCAAAGCCGTTAAAAGAGGGAATTCAGGGGCTCTTTTAGTGGCAGATATGCCGTTTATACCGCAGCACAAAAAAAATATAGAGGTCTTAAAAGATGCTAAATGCATGATCGAACACGGCGGCGCAGATGCAGTAAAAATTGAGGTGGGTATAACGAGCCAGTGTTGTTACGGGAAAGACACAAAAGCCGTCACCTCAATGGCCCCGAAAACCACTGATTCGGTCCTTAAGATAATAGAATTGTTGTTAAAAAACAATATCCCGGTAATGGGGCATATAGGATTAACGCCTCAGTATCTTGAACAGCTGGGAGGCTATAAGGTGCAGGGCAGGGATGATAAAACAGCTTCCGAGCTCCTGGCTACAGCCAGACTGCTTGAAGCTACGGGTGTTTTCTCTCTTGTTATTGAATGTATCCCTCCTTCGCTTGCAAAGCAAATAACCGGAAGTTTATCAATCCCTACGATAGGCATAGGTGCGGGTGTTGAGTGTGACGGCCAGGTCTTAGTGATAGACGATATACTCGGTCTCTGTTCAAGGATAAAGCCGAAATTTGTAAAACAATACATTAACTTAAAACCGCAGATTCTTGATGCGGTAAAACAATATGTCAAAGAAGTTAAAGAACGCAAATTTCCCGGCGAGGAAAACACCTATAATTAGGAGCGCATAATGAGGATAAAAGGCGTTAATATTGGCGGCTGGCTTCTGATGGAAGGCTATATCCTTGGCGGGAGGAACATCCCGGAAAGCCGGTTTAAAAGAGATTTTATAAAAGTTAACGGAGAAAATGAGCTTTTTAAATTTGAAAAAACGTTCCGGGACAATTATATAAATGAAATAGATTTTGAGAATATAAGCCGTATGGGCGCTAATACGGTCCGGGTACCGTTCAACTCGAGGCTGGTTGAAAAAGGACCTTACCTATATTCAAAAGAAGGGACTGAGTATATTAAAAAAGCGCTTGACTGGGCAGAGAAATGCGGCCTAAAGATAATACTTGATTTGCATGCAGCGATAGGCGCCCAGAACCATGACTGGCACGGAGACAGCGACGGCAGGGCGCTTTTGTGGGATGTAAAGTCCTACAGGGAAAGGACCTGCGTGCTCTGGGAGTTTATAGCCGGTTCTTTTAAGAACCATCCCGCACTTCTTGGCTACGATGTTTTAAATGAACCTGTCGTTGATAAGTCAAAGATAGGGGCATTAAAAAACTTTTACAGGGACGTCATAAAACGCATAAGAAGCGTTGATAGCAAACACACGATATTTCTTGAAGGCAATATCTGGGCACAGCAGATAGATTTTTTAAATGATTTGATTGATGATAATATTTCTATAAGTATACATACCTATTGCCCGTTAACTTATACTTTTAATTTTTCGCCTTTTTTAAAATTCCCGGGGAAAATAGAAGGATGTACGTGGGACTCTAAAACGATAAAAAAATACCTAAAGCCTTATTACGATTATTCAAAAAAGAACAAAGTAGAGATCTATGTGGGAGAGTTCGGGATCAACTGGCGCAGCGGTTATTACGGCGAACTTGACTGGCTAAATAGCATATTAAAGGCTTTTGATGAATACGGTTTTGGCTATACTTACTGGACATACAAAGCCATGGCAAACAGCGTTTTTCCAGACGGTTTGTTTCAGCACATTTCGGATAATAAATATGTAAACAGGATGGGACCGGTCTTTGGCTGGGAAAACTATCCTAAATTCTGGAAAACTGAAAAAAAACAGCTTGCTGATTTCTGGCGAACCAAAAATTTCACGCCAAATGCAGGGATAATAAAGGCATTAAGCAAACATTTCTAATAACCACGTTCCACCGCGTAGGTGGAATGCGGTTGAAAAGATGATTTATGAAGATAATAAAAAGTGCAGGGGAGATGCAGAAAATAGCTTTAAGAGTTAGGCAGAAAGGCAAGTCTGTGGGCCTGGTGCCTACTATGGGCGCTTTGCATGAGGGGCATGCATCCCTTGTAAAAAAGGCCAGGAAAGAAAATGAGATAGTCGTTGTATCGATATTCGTAAACCCGATACAGTTCGGGCCTAACGAGGATTACCTGCGTTATCCAAGGCCGTTTAGTAAAGATAAAAAGATATGTAAAAGCTTAAAGGTTGATTATATATTTGCGCCGGAAGTAAAGGACATGTACCCGGGCGGACAGCTTGCTCATATTTCCGTAAGTAGGGTATCTGAAGTGTTGTGCGGGCCTTTAAGGCCCGGTCATTTTAAAGGAGTAGCCACTGTAGTTGCCAAGCTGTTTAATATTATACTGCCGGTAAAGGCATATTTCGGCGCCAAAGATTACCAGCAGTTAAAAATAATCGAGAAAATGGCATGTGACCTTAATTTCCCGGTCAAGATAATAGCTTGCCCTATTCTAAGAGAGAAAGACGGCCTTGCGATGTCGAGCAGGAACCAGTATTTAACAAAAACAGAAAGAGAAAATAGTTTAAATATCCATAGATCATTAAAGTTAGGGGAAAAATTGATAAAGTCCAAGAAAATAAGAAATTCAAAAGATGTTTTAAATAAAATAATACCGGAAATAAAAAAGATACCGGGTTCTAAAATAGACTATATAAGGATAGTTCATCCAGAGACGCTCGAGTATATTTCAAAAATAAAACTCCCTATTGTTATAGCGGCTGCCGTATGGATAGGGAAAACAAGGTTAATAGACAACATAAAAGTCAGTAATAAGCTCTAAGTTGTAAGCTATAAGAAAAACTCGGGAAACAACGGAGGGGAAAGTGAAAATAAACATTGGTTTTATGTCGTTATTGCTTGGCGCAGCGATGTTAGCAGGATGTGCTGAGCACAAAAAAATTATTCCCGTAAATCAAAATATTCTGAGCCAAGGTATGCAGGAAGAAAAAAGCGTTGTAGATTCCATAACCGAGGTTTTAGCGCAGAACATGAACAAACTGCCCAATAAAAGGCTGGCTGTATCGGATTTTACTGATATTTTAGGCAATGACACAGAAGAAGGAAAACTCCTCAGCGAGCAGATAATCACCAAGTTATCACAAAATCCGAACATAATAGTCGTTGAAAGAAAACAGCTCCAGAAAGTCCTGGAAGAGCAAAAGCTTGCGCTTTCCGGCGCTACTGAAACCGATACCCAGAATGTCGGCAAACTTTTGAACGTTGACGCAATTGTTTCAGGCACTATAGCCCATCTTGATGACTACGAGGAAATAAACGCAAGGATGATAGATGTAAAAACAGGGCAGATCTACTGTGCTGTAAACCCAAAACAAAAAGTAACGCAGAGGAAACAGGAATTTGAAAAGCTTGACCCTGAAATACGCAGCAAACTGGATAATGAGTTCGATAAACGGGCAAAGGAAAGTAATCCTCTTGTAATAAAACAAAGAAAGGAAATGCTTGCCCTAAGAGAAAATGACCCGTCGACCTTTAGGGACACGATAAGAGTGATCAGGGAAGTGCAAGCGCTAAAAAATGACAGGCCGCGGTTGTTTGTAATGCTTACTGAACCGGAAAATTCTCAAAGGCTTACTTTTTTAGCTAAAAGAAACCCTGGTATTTACCGGCGAATTATGGGCCTTCGGGAAAAACTGGAAACGGTTTACAAAAACACTCCTTCATATAAAGATATTATCTTGCTTGAACGAAAGAATATGATAGATAGCGCTCCTGTTGAGCTGAACGAACCGGAATAGCAAAAATAAGTTCGGAGTTATGAGTTCGGAGTGTGGAGTAAAAACTAAAAACAATAATCTTAAGGTTCAAACTCCGAACTGGTATATTTTATGATAAAATCTGACTATTTGATCATCGGAAGCGGTATAGCAGGGCTTTCGCTTGCAATAAAAGCAAGCAGGGTGGGTACCGTAACTATCGTCACAAAACGAAATATAAATGATTGTTCTACCAACTACGCTCAGGGTGGGATAGCCGCTGTTTGGAAAAAAGAAGACAGCTTTGAAAAACATATAAACGATACTTTAGTAGCAGGTGCAGGGCTTTGCAATAAAAGTGTTGTTGAAATGGTTGTTACCCAGGCGACTGAGCGGATAAAAGAATTGATACGCTGGGGGGTCGATTTTACCATAAGCAAGGAAAAATCCGGCTACGACTATGAGCTCGGTCTTGAAGGCGGGCATTCAAAAAGAAGGATATTTCATGCCGGGGATTTTACCGGAGAAGAAATAGAAAAGGTTCTCGTTGAAAACGTAAAGGACAACCCGAATATAAAAGTTTTCGAAGACCATATAGCGATAGATATGATAACGACAGGCAAACTTTTAAAAAAGTTTCAGGGGAAAAATGAAAAATGCTGGGGAGCCTATGTCTTAGACAAAAAGAACAACCGTGTAAGGACATTCCTTGCAAAAGCTGTCGTCCTTGCAACGGGCGGAGCAGGTAAAGTTTATATGTATACGTCTAACCCTGACGTCGCAACGGGTGACGGCATAGCGATGGGTTATCGCTGCGGCGCTGTTGTGAGCGATATGGAGTTCGTTCAGTTTCATCCGACTTGCTTGTTCCATCCAAAGGCAAAATCCTTTTTGATATCAGAGGCTGTGCGAGGCGAGGGAGCGGTGCTTAAGCTTAAGAACGGCGAAGCTTTCATGCATAAGTACCACAGGTTAAAAGAGCTTGCGCCGAGGGATATCGTTGCAAGGGCCATAGACTCAGAACTTAAAAAAAGGGGGGATGACTGCGTTTACCTCGATATAACTCACAGGCCAAAAAGTTTTTTAAAACATCGTTTCCCGAATATATACGCCAAATGCCTTGAGTTCGGCATAGACATGGCAAAAGACCCGGTACCTGTAGTGCCGGCAGCCCATTATCTCTGCGGCGGGATATTGACGGATAAGTCCGGCCAGACATCCATAAATAATCTTTTTGCGATAGGCGAGACAGCCTGCACAGGGCTTCACGGAGCGAATAGGCTTGCTTCAAACTCTCTTCTTGAGGCTCTTGTTTTCAGCCATAATGTATTTGAGAAGACAAAAGACATAATAAAAAACAGCTCGGAATTTATCGAAGTGCCTTTCTGGGATGTAGGAAAAGCAAAAGACAGCGACGAATCAGTAGTGGTAACACAGAACTGGGAAGAGATAAGGCTTTTTATGTGGAACTATGTAGGGATACTGCGCAGTAACAAGAGGCTCAGCCGCGCAAGGACAAGGATAGAGATGTTCCAGAAAGAAATAAGCGAATATTACTGGAACTTCATAGTTACAAGCGACCTGATAGAGCTCAGGAACATAGCCACTGTGAGCGAGCTAATAATAAAATGCGCCCAGAAACGCAAAGAGTCCCGGGGACTGCACTACAACATAGATTATCCGCATAAAAACAAACACCCCAAAAACACGCTATTGCACAGGTTTTAACCCGTTCCAAAGCGTAGGTGGGACATGGTTGTTAATTATAGGGGAGGGATTATGTTAAAAGCAAAGGACATTATGACAAAAAATGTGATAACGATATCTCCGGATGCGACTTTGGCAGATGTGGCAGAATTATTAGACGCAAAAAAGATAACCGGAGTGCCGGTGGTTGACGGTGAAGGTAAGGTTATTGGAGTGATCACAGAAAAAGACATACTAAATTTTGCCTTTCAATTTGTTACCAACCTGCACGCCACTAGAGTCAAAGAAGCAATGACAGTAAAAGTTGTTAGTTTTACTTCGGATACCGATATAGATAAGATATCAGAATGTTTTACTAAGAGTTTGTTCAGGCGTGTTCCAATCATCGATGACGGCAAACTTGTAGGTATCCTTAGCCGCAGGGATATAATCCGTTCATTATTATAGTATATCTGCAACTTGCAGTACGAAATGCAAAGCAGAAGCCGAAAAAAGATGCAAAATGGAAAATAAGCAATATCGTATTATCAAACAACATTGTATGTCCCCTATTTTCCCAAATAAACGACATAACTGAAATCAGTAAAGCAAGTAGTGTGTAATTAGCAATTTTGTGTAAGAGGTGTAATAATGAATGTTGTCCGGGCTCCAAGATTATAGGTTATACATAGATGAATCTGGGGACCATACAAATCAGAATATAGAAAAAACGGATAAACGATTTTTAGGACTTACAGGAATTCGTAAGGTTTAGTATTAAGTGTTGATAATTTAATTTCCATAGATTATTCCTTTTGAGCATAAAAAATCAGCCGCCGGCGCGTAGCGACGGTCGGCTGTATTGTGTTGTTAGAATATTAATTTATTAATGATTTTATACTGCATATTTATGCAAGATGCTTGAAATTAAGGTCTGGTAAGGGATACCTTCCTTAATTGCTGCTCTTTGCAGGCGTATTAAGTCTCTTTCGGAAATACGAATATTGATACGTTTATTCTTTACTAATGTGTTTTTAGCATATTTCCTGTGTCGTTCGATCTCGCTTTTTACATTTGGGATAGATTTCAGAGAACCTTTTTCAAAAGCATTAAGAATTTCTTTTTCTTCGTTTGATAATTTCATAACTCACCTCTTTTAACGTATTTTCTCGTTGCCTTACGGCTGGGGATAATTGTTTTTAAAAACACCATGTCTTCGCTTTCAATAAATGGCACTAAATATATATAGTCATCTACGTTAATTACATATACTTTTTGATTCGGATACTTCTTCTTGTTAGGGTTTGGAATAATATCTAATACATCGCCTCTTTCAATATAAAAAACAATTTCTTCGAAAGAAATACTTCGTTCTTTCTGTAACTTATCATTCTTATCGGAATCCCATTCATGTATTTTCATTTTATAGTATTATAGCCTAATGTGTGCCTTATGTCAACAGGTCGTATAATGCTGGCAATCCTAAGTCTGCATTATTTTGTAATCTCTATCCTGCCCCGTTTTCAATTATTTATAGAAATTGTCGTAATCGACAATTTCGTATCCCCTTGCGGGATAGATTACGACGCGATTTCCATTATTTAGTTCAACTATTCAAGTCAGTACAGTTTCTCTCTTCTTTTATTTAGGCAAGTTAGGCAAGCCTGACACGGATTCGGATTGACACGGATTTTATTGATTTGTTAGCGTTTCTGTTACTTATTTTTTAATTGTGGATAAAACATGTCAGCTAAACTTGGCTGACGCACTTTAAAACTTAACGATTGTAAGCATTGCGGACAAATAAAACTTTGAGAATTATGAAAATTATTATGTAAATTATATGTTGCCCCACAGTTTTTGTATGGACAATTAATAGATTTGCTGTTTATTGGGAATTGATAACCTTTTGAATACTGATCTAATACACTTTTCAAATACTCAAATGAATTAATTTTAGCATCACTATGTGTTGGTTTGCCACCAAGAAAAGCTAACCCAGACAAATTGACATAAATATAATTATTAAGATATGGAACAGGAAAATTTAGTCTTGGTATGTTTTCACAAATTACCCAAACATCTAATTCTAATTGACATGCCATTCCTATTTCATATGCTATCCAGTTTTGAGTATGTTTCCAGCTTAGTGTTCCTTGTGATTGCAAAGTTCTAAAGTTGTTTCCAATAACAAGAAACATTGCAGTAGATTTTCTCATTTCGTCACGAAGGGTTTTCCACGCAGGATTTGATATTTGTTCAAGTTCTGATCGAAATGATCCCAGTTCACACCTTGCAAGAACAGTATCTAAACTGTTTAAGAATTCCTTATCATGTTTAGTGTGCGAAATAAATATTTTTCTTTTATCCATTTTATCCCTCTTATTAATTCTTTGCTAACGACTAAGCTCAGCCGCCGCGGAACGCGGTCGGCTGTAGCGCCTTGATGGACTATTTATTGATTCTTAGTAATTATTTGAATTAAATAGATAGATAAACGCCAAAATCCAAAAGCGAGTAATCCAGAAACTACTAACGACACGTTTTTTTTAATTCTTTCATGCTTTAAAAATATAAGATTTTTAAATTCAATTCTAAAGAAAAAGGCATTAAAGTATAAAAATAGCAGAGCTATAGAAATTCCTATGATTATTCCGATTAATAAATTATTACTTTTTTGAAATAAATATTGTAGAGCAGTAATAGCTAGTATCCATCCAATCCAATCAAACCATATAGCTGTGGCATCAAGAGCAAAAGCGTCAAGGATCTCTATCCATCCCTGTTCAGTTTTTTTCGTTCCAAAATCTATAATAATTCTCTTATTTTTATCCATAACAGTTATTATACGTAATACTTATTTGTTTTTTATTTCGACCTTAATAGGGGTATTTTACTATTTTAGACAAATAAATGCAAAAAACCTTCTTTTGGTATTAAATATTTGACAATATTTTGAAAAAAAGTGTAGAATAGCATAAAATACGTAATGCTGGATATTGAATATATTTAGGGTCTGCTGAAAAATCCAGCAGCCCTTGATTACGGTGATTAACTTCAAGATTACAATGATTAATAACCGTCGAAGTATCACTGTAATCGCAGTTGCTAATCTCTGTAATCAGGGCTTAATGAAAAATATTAAATAACAAAAAGTGCAAGTTTTTTATGTATGCAAAAACCGTGCACTTTTATATGCTTTATTATTACACTATTTGTTGAATATCCAATCATTAATTTCATTTTTCAGTAAGCCCTATATAGTTGTTCCGGAAGCTGTCTTTAAAAAGCGGCAAAGTATTAAAATGACAAATTTACATGCGCATATAAAAAAGACATGACTATTTTACATGATAATACAAAGTAGGTAAAATTGGATTATAAAACTATCCCTGTAGGTTTTTCGTTTCACTCAAAACCTAACCGCAGCGATACGAAGATTGATGGAACAGTAAGGTTTGTATGGATAAAATAATAATTAAGGGCGCAAGAGAACATAACTTAAAGGATATCAGCCTTGAGCTGCCGAAGAACAAGCTGGTGGTAATTACCGGGCTTTCGGGGTCTGGGAAGTCTTCGCTTGCGTTTGATACGATTTATGCGGAAGGTCAGCGCAGGTATGTGGAATCGCTGTCTGCTTACGCGCGGCAGTTTCTGGAGCTCATGGAAAAGCCGGATGTGGATGTTATTGAAGGGTTATCACCTGCGATTGCAATACAGCAAAGGACGCCGTCGCATAACCCACGTTCGATCGTAGGCACTGTAACCGAGATATATGATTACCTGAGGCTTTTGTTTGCAAGGATAGGCATACCTCACTGCCCGCAGTGCGGAAAAGAGATAAAGCCCCAGTCCAGCCAGCAGATAATAGATGAAATAATGGCTATGCCAAAAGATACGAAGATACAGATTCTGGCCCCGATAGTTAGGGGAAGGATAGGGACTTACGAAGAATTGTTTAAACGGTTTTTGAAAATGGGTTATATCCGTGCAAGAGTGAACGGGAAAATTCATGAGCTTGAAAATAAAATAAAGTTGGACAGGTACAAGAAACACAACATTGAGCTCGTCATTGACAGGATCGTTATAAGCCCTGATTCAAGGCAGAGGATCGCTGATTCGGTTGAGACAGCTTTAAAAGAATCAAAAGGGCTCGTGCTTGTTTTAACCGATAAAGGCTCAGGAAGGTTTGATGAGAGGATCTTTAGCGAACATTACGCCTGCACTGACTGCGGTATCAGCTTGCCGGAAATAGAGCCGAGGCTGTTTTCCTTTAATTCTCCGCACGGTGCATGCCCTGAATGCACAGGGCTTGGCAACAAGCTTGAAATTGACGAGAGCCTCGTAATCCCGAACCGTGAACTTTCGATAAGAGACGGCGCAATTCTTCCATGGTCAAACCCAATAACTACAAGGACGCACAGGTGGAAAGGCGCCTGGGGCGGCTACTATGTAGAAATGCTACGTGATGTTTGCAGAAGGCATAATATAGCCGAGAATAAGCCGTGGAAAGAATTAGAAAAAGACGACCAGAAAATATTGCTGTACGGGGATGATGAGTTCGAAGGCGTAATAACTAATTTAGAGCGCAGGTATAAGGAAACAGAGTCCGAATATGTAAAAGAAGAAATATATAATAAGTACATGCGCCAGCAGCTCTGCCCGTTATGCAACGGAGCGCGGCTTAAAAAGGAAGCTTTGTCGGTCCTGATAGACAAAAGGTCCATACACGCTGTCATTGAAATGTCTGTCCTTAAAACCCGGGAGTTTTTTAATGACCTTAAACTGACAGAAAAAGAAAAGGTTATCAGCAAAGCCGTATTAAAAGAGATAAACTCGCGCATTTCTTTCCTGACCAATGTCGGGCTCGGGTACCTGACGCTTGACCGCGAAAGCCATACCCTGGCGGGCGGGGAAGCCCAAAGGATCCATCTTGCAACGCAGATAGGTTCGGGATTAACGGGCGTGCTTTATGTGCTTGATGAGCCTTCCATAGGCCTTCACCAGAGAGACAACAAGAAACTTCTTGATACGCTTATGAAACTTAAAGCGCTCGGTAACACTCTAATAGTAGTAGAACATGACGAAGAGACCATGCGCATGTCAGACTGGATAGTCGACCTTGGCCCGGGTGCAGGGATACACGGCGGAAAAATCGTAGCTGAGGGGACTATCGAAACGGTGCTTAAAGCAAAAGATTCCTTAACAGCAAAATACTTGAACGGACAACTTAAAATACCGGTTCCTGAGAAAAGAAGAAAACCATCTGAAAAAACCCTTAAAATAACTGGGGCGCGGCAGTTCAATTTAAAAAATATAGATGTGGAAATACCTCTTGGCTTGTGTGTATGCATAACAGGGGTTTCTGGTTCGGGAAAATCAACTCTTGTCCATGAGATAATATATAAAGCCCTGGCACAAAAGCTCTACGGTTCAAAAGATATTCCGGGAGCTTATGACAAAATAAAAGGGATAGAAAATTTAGACAAAGTTATAGTCGTAGACCAGTCGCCTATAGGACGCACCCCGCGCTCTAACCCGGCTACTTATACCGGCGCGTTCGGCGTAATAAGAGACCTTTTTTCCATACTTCCTGAATCAAAAAGAAGGGGGTACAAACCCGGCAGGTTCTCTTTTAATGTAAAAGGCGGCAGGTGCGAGAACTGCGGAGGCGACGGGACGCTTAAGATAGAGATGCAGTTTTTGCCTGACGTGTATGTGCATTGCGAAGTCTGCAAAGGGAAACGGTTCAATGAAGAGACACTGCAGGTAAAGTATAAAGGCAAAAATATCGCAGAAGTGCTCGACATGACGGTTGAGGAAAGCTCGGAGTTCTTTGCAAATATCCCAAAACTAAAGCGTGTCCTTGGAACACTTGGTGATGTGGGGCTTGGTTATATTAAGCTCGGCCAGCCTGCAACGACTTTGTCCGGAGGGGAAGCCCAGAGGGTCAAGCTTGCCACAGAGCTTTCAAAAAGAGCTACAGGAAGGACCCTTTACATCCTTGATGAGCCCACGACAGGGCTCCATTTTGCAGATGTAGAAAAACTCTTGAACGTTCTGCACAGGCTTGCGGATGCGGGAAACACTGTGATCGTTATTGAACATAATCTGGATGTAGTTAAAACAGCGGACTGGATCATTGACCTCGGTCCTGAAGGCGGGGACGAGGGCGGGCAGGTGATAGCTTCAGGCACCCCGGAGACAGTGATTAAGAATATAAAATCTTATACAGGAACGTATCTAAAGCCTGTTTTAGAGCCTTAGGCATTGACACTAAAGCTTTTATTAAGTAAAATCTAAAATAATAAAAAAAATATGAAAACTCACCGGAGGCGTAAAATGCTTAAAAAGTTATTTTTAATTGCTTGTTTTTCTATCTTGATTGCAGGGTGTGCCAATAAACAAATGGTCAAACCTGGGACGGAAACACAAAAACCTGAGTCGCAGGAAGAACCTTCCATCCGTTTTGCTGATTGGCAGGCTGTTCCTGAGATGAAAATGATAAACTTTAACTATGATAAATCCGACCTTCTGCCCCAAGCCCGGGAAATATTAAAACAGAATGCCAAGTATCTGCTTGCTAACCCGGACCTTAATATACTTGTAGAAGGCAATTGTGATGAAAGAGGCACTGAAGCATACAACCTGGCCTTAGGGCAAAGAAGAGCCACAGCTGTCCGGCAGTATTACGGTAGATTGGGTATACCGCTTTCAAGTATAGGGACTATATCCTACGGGCTTGAAAAACCGCTGGATCCTGGGCATAATGAAGAAGCCTGGGCCAAGAACAGAAGGGCAGAGACTAAAGTAAGAACCAAAAAAACCGATAAACTTGAAAATAAAGCACCGGCAATACGAGAATAAGAGTAGATAGAGATTTGTTGATAATTTAAAGTCAACGTCGCGGGGCTATCCTGCCCCTGCACCCCTGGTTATCTTTTCTTTGGGTGCACAAAGAAAAGATAAGAAAAGAAATGCACCCCAGAGCCATTCGCTCCTATTTTTCAGGCAGGCCGATAAATCGGCATTCCATTTATGTAAATAGAGGAAGTCACTGCCGGAACTCGCCCCGCCATGGCGGGGCTCAGACAGTCCTCACAGAATTCCCTGAAAAATACTCGCTCATAACCGGCTCCAAAGGGTGGTAAAACATAAACACAACTTATAGATCGTACAAAGTATATAAAACTCCAAATTTTAAACTTGAACCATCTAAATGAAATTTTTTAGGATTATATATCCCTTTTTATTTTTGTTATCATCATTTCTTCTTTCCGGCTGTATAGCCACTACCAATCAATATGTCGACCTTAAAGACGAGATATACCAGCTGCAGTTGAAACTTAATGAAGTACAGAAAAACCAGGCTGACCTTTCCAGTAAAATGGACACGCTTAACTCTAGCATGGATGCACTGACGTCCAAACTTGATGAAACCACCAACAGCATGTCCGTGCTCGGGCAAAGGCTGGATGATGTCGAATCAAACCTGTCCAGGAAAATGAACAAGCTTTCCGAACCTGTCTACCACCAGCCGGTAAAAGTATCCACGTCAGCAGCCGCAGCGCCGGCTCCGCCTGCGCCGGTTATAAGCGACAACTCTTCAGGGCCTGTCCCTTCGAAGCTTTACCAGCTTGCCTACAGCGATTTTTCCAAAGGAAAGTATGAGCTTGCCATAGAAGGCTTTGTGTCGTATTTGAGCGAAAATCCGAAAGGGGAGCTGGCAGACCAGGCAGAGTATTATCTGGGCGAAAGCAATTATGCTTTAGGCAAATGGGATGAAGCCTTGTCTGAATTCGGAGCGGTCGAGACTGATTTTCCCAAGTCAGAGCTGATACCTGCTTCGCGCTTAAAAAAAGCATTATGTTTCGAGCAGAAAAGTAAAATAAAAGAGATGAAAGAACTATTAGGATCTATCATAAAAGATTTTCCGAACTCTCCGGAATCGTTTACTGCAAAAGAAAAATTATATACCTACCGTAACAATAATGATAAATGACCTTAAAATCGCACTCACTTTATCAATTCTTGTTCATGTAAGTGTTTTTCTCGTAACAGCTTATAAATCCAAAAGTGTCATATATTTAAGCCTTCCAGTTGAAATTTTTTTCTATAATGCGCCCAGCCCCACGGTTTCAAGCGGCGACATAATACCTAAGGAAAAAGAAAAAGACGAGGTAGTTATACCCAAGAAAGAAAAAAGGGTAAAGGAAAAGAAAAAACTTAAAGAAACAAAAACAGAAACAAAGCAGGAAACAACGGCCGGGAAAGCTTCTGAATCCGCACCTGCTCACCTTGTGCCTTCAGGCCAGATAAGCGTAGACTCGGCCAGGTTTCCGTATACGTATTATACCAGCATGATCGTTAAGAAGATAAGCCGTAACTGGCAATGGGCCGTTGAGTTCGGGCGTTTAAAAGCCGTGGTTTATTTTAAGATACAGAAAGACGGCAGTTTAACCGAGGTTACCGTGAAAGAATCTTCAGGTGACAGTTTATACGACCAGCAGGCCCTGCGGGCTATAAAACTTTCAGACCCTTTTCCTCCTCTGCCGCAGGGGTATCCGGAGGATAACCTGGGAGTATTTTTTGAGTTTACGTTTAAGGAATAAATAATAGCGTAGAGCGTACAGCGTTTAGCGGATAGTAAAAGTCTTTGACTTTCCTATACGCTCTACGCTAAACGCTATCCGCTAGACTGCAAGGATTCATGATGAATTTCATTAAGAAATTTATTTTATACGAACTTCTATTAATAGTTTCGCTTTCAACCTTTGTGTTTGGAGCGGATATTTATTTGACTTTGTCGGCCCACGGGCAGAGGACGGACCTGGGGATAAGCGGTTTTGTTCCGGAGAACGACAAGGTCGAAGAGGCGAAACTCGGACGCCTGGTAACAGAGGTATTGATAAACGACCTGCTGTTCTCCCGCTATTTTAATATAGTGGAAGGCGGACCTCTTTATACCGGCAAAAACGAAGAACTCCTTGACTGGCAGCAGAGAGGCGCAAATGTCCTTGTTTGCGGCAAAGTCTCCCTAAGGAAAAACGAGCTGGTCGTTACCGGGCAGCTTTTTGATATATACAGCCAGAAAGTCATCTGGGAAAAAACTTTTTACGGTTCGGTCGACGAGTTCCGCTACATTGCGCACGACCTGAACGATGAAATAATATTCAGGTTTACAGGAGAGAAAGGGATAGCTCATACCAAGATCGCCTTCGTGAATAACGGTTCAAAGTCAAAAGAGCTTTACGTCATGGACTATGACGGTTATAACCCCAGGCAGTTAAGTTCCGACCGTTCTATCAACCTGTTCCCGAAATGGTCTCCGGACGGCAAGGAAATAATATTTACCACTTACCGCTACGGGAACCCAGATCTTTACGCGATGGCTGTTCCCGGAGGGGAACGGCGGGCCGTTTCAAAACTGCAGGGTTTAAATACCGCCGGGTCTTTTTCTCCAGACGGCCAGTCAATAGCCCTTACTCTTTCAAGAGGGAATGTCCCCAATATCTATATCATAAAAAAAGACGGCAGTATTATCAGGCAGTTGACTTTTTTGAGGGGAATAGCCACAAGCCCCTGTTTTGCCCCTAACGGAAAAGAGATCGTATATATATCGGACATTCCAGGATGGCCTCAGGTCTACATTATAAATTTAGATACTGGAAGGTCGCGCAGGATAATAACCAGGGGTTTTTGTGATTCCCCTGTATGGTCGCCCAGGGGAGACAGGATAATTTTTACTATGAGGGTCCGTGATTACGGCTATGAGCTCTTTGTCTATGACCTCAACACTTCGGAAGTTTCAAGGCTTACTTACGGCAAAGCAAGGCAGGAAAGCCCTTCATTTTCTCCTGATGGCAGGTTTATTACATATTCTTCCACAATAAATTCAAAAAGCGAGATATACGTGATGGCAGTTGACGGTTCCGGCGTAAGGAAGTTAACAGACCTGCCCGGCTCATCTACCACCCCGAGCTGGTCACCCTGAATTTTCTGCAGCCGCCATTCATTGAGAGCGCGGATGCCGGTGAAGAAGGCCTCAAAGACGGTAAAGAAATTTTATATAGGAGACATAAAATGCTAAGAATATTTTTAGTATCGCTGTTTTTTGCAGGTTCAAGTTTGCTTTTTGCGGAAGATATGAAAACCCCTGCGCCTTCCAGCACAAAGAACGTTTCTTTTGATGTCTTTGTTTCAACGAACATAAAGAAAATAAAAGGGCTTGAAAAAGAGACCCGTAAAAAATTGCTTGATAAAGATGCCTCTATAAGAAGAAATACCGTTCTCGGTCTTGCCGTAAAAGGAAAGACCGGATACCTCCCCGCGTTATTTGCGATGCTCTATGACCAGGATATAGCTGTCCAGCGTGCTTCAGTTATGGCCATCACTTCTATAGGAGAAGAAAAAGCCGCAAAGTACCTTATAGACAAATTCAATATGACCGGCGAGTTAAACATCCAGAACGCGATAATAACGGCATTAGGAGAACTAAAAAGTACGGCATCCCTGCCGTTCCTTGGGGCTTTGTTAAAGGATTCATACCCCGGATTCAGGCATGAATCGCTGAAATCAATTGCTATGATAAATGACCCCGGGACCTACCCGCTGATAGCCGAAATGATAAATGATGAATCGGAAGGCATAAAGATTACAGCTGCAAATCTTTCGGCAGAACTGAATATCCCGGATTCTATCCCGCTGCTTTTAAAAAACCTTGACCATTCGGTTTCGATCGTACGTACCGCTTGTGCAAACGCTTTAGGAAAACTTGGAAACGAGGATTCCATAGAAGGCTTGAAAAAACTTCTTAAGGACAAGGACGAACAGGTTAAAAATGCGGCCGAGGCCGCGATACAAAGTATAAAGGAACGGCTAAAGGCTCCCAAATAAAGAATTTTAAATAGAGGTTGTTTAGGTTTTTTAACAATCTCAAATTTCAAATCTGAGGCCAATATGAAAATTGATATTATTATATTTGACCTTATTACAAAGACATTTCAAAATAGTTTTTTTGATTTTATAATGCCTGTTTTGTCAGATGCAAAATTCTGGCGCCTGCCGATATTAGTTATGGTTGTTTGTCTTGCTGTATTCGGAAAGAAAAAAGGTTTAAAAACCATCTTGCTTTTAATATTAGCCGTCTCTATAAGCGATTTTATCTGCGGGAGCATACTCCAGCCTTTGATCAGCCGGCCGAGGCCCCTTGGAGGAGTAACCCCATCTTTTCCGTCCTGCCACGCTTCGAACATGTTTGCAGCCGCGGCCGTTATTTATTATAGCTGGCGAAAGTTATGGGTGGGGGTAACCGTTGTTACGGTAGCTCTTCTGGTCGGGTATTCAAGGGTATATACGACCTCTCACTATCCAAGCGACGTATTCTTTGGCATGGTATTCGGCACAACATTTGCGATAGGTATAATACTTCTCTACAACTTGATGCAAAAAAAGAAACAGGAAAAAGAACAACGTAAAGATTAAGAAAAAGATAAAGCTAAAGGAAAGACAAAACAAAAATTAAAAATGCTTAAATACATAAATTCGATATTCGAATTAAATAAGAGAAACACGATAATTTTTATTGCTGTCATTACTCTTTGGCGTATTTACCTTGCCTCGACGCTTCAGCTCCATCAGGATGAAGCGTATTACTGGTTATGGTCAAGATACCCCGCCTTCGGTTATTATGACCACCCGCCCATGATAGCCTATTTTATCTGGCTTACGACGCTTTTTTCAAAGTCGGAATTATTTGTAAGGCTCTCGGGTATCCTTGTCCCTTTGGTTTTAAGCCTGCTTGCCTGGAAACTGTCAAAACAGATATTTAAAAGCGAAAAAACCGCCTCAGGAAGCGTTTTCCTTCTTAATATATATCCGATGACCATGGCCGGTTCATTAGTCATTACACCCGATGTCCCGGCATTTTTGTTCTGGGGTTTAAGCGTTTATTTTACCTGGCAGGCCTTTGAAACGCAAAAAACACACTTTTGGTACCTTACAGGCCTGTGTTTCGGGTTGTCCCTTGTTTCAAAATATACTACGGTTTTGTTGGCTCCATGCCTGTTCCTTCTTTTGATATTTACCGATGAAAGAAAACATTTAAAGACAATACACCCCTATTTAGCAGTTTTTTTAGCTCTGACCGTATTTTCGCCGGTGATCTGGTGGAACATGCAGCACCAATGGATCTCGTTCAAGTTCCAGCTCGGCCACGGTATGGGTGCAAGAGCGGTTTTTTCTTTAAGCAACCTGTTTGAATATATAGGAAGCCAGCTTCTTGTTATTACGCCGTTTGCCTGGCTGGCAGGGATATCGGTTGTTGTTGCGTATTTATTTTCTAAAAATAAAGGGAAACTATTTTTAGCCTTAACATCTCTTCCTGTAATACTGTTCTTCGGTTATGCGGCCATGAAAAAACCCGGGGAGGCTAACTGGCCTGCGCTTGCATATTTCAGCTTTTCTATAGCTCTTTCCGGATACCTCTTAAGCGATGAGGTTATATCCGGGTTTAAAAAAACCGTATGGGCCATTATTCTTTTAACATGTTTATCTGCAACATGCATCGCCACGCTCCATACCCGTTTTACGGTTTTAAACCTTGGAAAGTTCAATAGAGAGTGGCCTAAGACCGACGCTACTAATTTTTTCTACGGCTGGAAGGAGCTTGCAGGTGAAGTAACAAAGTACAACGACGTTTGGTTCATTATAACGCCTTCCCACCAGATAAGCGCCCTGCTTTCTTATTATACGGATGAAAAGTATTTTACGTACATCGATGAAAAACTCACCAGAAAAAGCCAGTTCAATATCTGGGGGTTCCAGGAAAAATATTACGGGAAGAACGGTCTTTATGTCAATACAGACGACATGACCCTGGAACCATACAAGGAATTATTTGAAAGCTGCGACGCTCCAAAGATGCTTACAGTTTACAGGAACGGTTTCCCCATCAGGGGCTACAGGATAACCTACGGGAAAAATCTGATAAACAAAATGCAGCTCATTTAGGGTATTGACAAAACAAAAAATATTTGTTATATTAATAATGAAGACATAGATGTCTTAGTAGTTGCAACGAAGCTCCCAACATTAGGCGGAGCTTTTTTTATTTGCCGGTCATTGACTGGCAAATAACCCTGTGGTTAGTTTTATTCTATAAACCAGAACAAAACTGCATGGGGTAGATTAAATTTGTTAATTAAGGTTGTATAGGACAATGAAGCCCTTTTTGTAAGGCAGGATGCCTTTAAAAAGGGTTTTTCTATTAATAGGCAAAGTAGCCTGTACTAGGCATAGGCGCCCACAAGAAATGTGGGTTTTTATTTTTGAAAACAATTTGGAGGATAATCCCGCCCTGGCGGGATTTCACGCATTGAAATTTACATTAAGGAGTTCAAAATGAAAAAATTAATATGTTTGTTGTTTTTTACTGGTTACTGGTTACTGGTCACTGTTCACTGTAACGCTACACCGTCTACTCAAATATGGAACCCGTCAACTGATATACAGGGAGTGAAAACATTTCATCTTGGCATTGATGATTATTTTTCTGTATCAAATAATGATACAAAGCCCTATCAGTTCGCCACTGATGTCAACCTTACCTATGGTTTGGTAAAGAACCTGGAAGTCGGAATAGATATATTTGAACCTTCCACAGATCCGTTTCAATTTAATGCCAAATACGGGCTGCCGGAAACGGATCAATTGCCGGCCATGGCGGTTGGAGCAATGAACTTGGGCACTAAAACCGATGTTACCAACTACAACATATTATATGTAGTTGCCGCAAAGACATTTAAACCACTTCCCCGCTTGTCGCTTGGATATTATTCCGGTAATGACAAGCTGTTTGTTGATGAGCTTGGCGAAAAAGCAAATACTGGACTGATATTGAGCCTTGATAAACAGTTAACCGATAACGTGTGGGCTTGTATTGACTATGCTTCCGGCAAGAGCTGGTACGGCGAAACGAGTTTTGGTTTTTCCTACCTGTTTGCCACGAACACCAGCATAATCTTTGGTTATGTAGTTTACAATAATGACAAGATAAACAAAAACAACCAGGTTACAACACAGTTGGATATAAATTTTTAAAGATAGACAACAGACAACAGACAGAAGGCATAAAAGCCCTGGTTTTGAGTCTGTGGTCTGAAGTCTCAAGTCTGATATACGGAGGTTACTAAAATGGATAATATATTAAAAATCGACAGTGGCGACACAGCCTGGGTACTGATGTCAACAGCACTTGTTATGCTGATGACACTTCCGGGGCTTGCTTTTTTTTATGGAGGGTTGGTAAGAAAGAAAAATGTGCTAAGCATTCTGATGCAATGCGCAATTATGTTATGTGTAATAAGTTTGCAATGGATATTGTTCGGTTATAGCCTTGCATTCGGGCCAAATAAAGGTTTCTGGGGAGGGTTTCAATGGCTGGGTTTAAACGGTGTAGGCCTTGAACCGTACGCCGATTATGCAGGAACAATCCCGCATCAACTGTTTATGATATTTCAAGCGATGTTTGCCGTAATAACTCCTGCTTTGATAATAGGCGCATTTGCGGAAAGAATGAAGTTTTCGGCATTCCTTCTATTTAGCATACTATGGGCTACCTTTGTGTATGACCCTATAGCTCACTGGGTATGGGGTATAGGCGGTTTCTTAAGAAACATGGGCGCCCTTGATTTTGCAGGAGGTACTGTAGTCCATATTAATGCCGGTATTGCTGCCATAGTCACAGCCATTGTAATTGGAAGAAGGAAAGGTTACGGGTCGCCAATACCACCGCACAATTTACCGTTTACCATGTTAGGTGCAGGCCTTTTGTGGTTCGGCTGGTTCGGGTTTAATGCTGGAAGCGCCCTTGCGGCAAACGGTCTTGCAGTCAATGCTTTTATTGTGACGAATACAGCTTCGGCTGCTGCCGGGCTTATGTGGGCGGTTCTTGAATGGTTCCATAACGGTAAACCTACCACCCTTGGTGTTGCCACAGGCGCTGTTGCCGGCCTTGTTGCTATAACCCCGGCTTCAGGCTTTGTGGGTTCCATGTCCGCTATCTTAATAGGTTTAGGTGTCAGCCTGATATGTTTTATAATGGTTGCTGTAGCTAAACCGAAGCTTGGTTATGACGATTCTCTTGACGCTTTCGGCGTCCACGGCATAGGAGGGATTTGGGGTGCCCTTGCTACAGGGCTTTTTGCTTCAAAAGCTGTCAATCCTGCAGGTGCTGACGGGTTATTTTTTGGAAATCCGGCACAGTTCATCATTCAGCTAAAAGCCGTAATGATAACTATCGCTTACAGTTTCATGGTAACCTTATTGATATACAAATTAGTTGACGTATTAATAGGGGTAAGGGCTAAGGAAAAAGAGGAAGTGCTAGGCCTTGATTTAACAGAACACCACGAAGGAGCGTATACGGTGTTATAAAAATTGTAGGGGCGGGCCTTGCGTCCGCCCGATATAAAATAATATAAAATCATCAAAATGGGCGGACGCAAGGCCCGCCCCTACCAAAAAGGAGGCAGTCATGAAGTTGATTATCGCGATAATCAAGCCGGACAGGCTGGAAGATGTAAAAAAGGAATTGTACAAAAAGGAAGTTAATCTAATTACGGTCAATGAAGTGCTTGGCCACGGCAGGCAAAAAGGCGTGACAGAAGTTTACCGCGGGGTTGTGGAAAGCGGGAATCTCTTAAGAAAAGTCAGGCTTGAGATAGCCGTAAACGAGAACTTTGTGCAGCCTACGATTGATGCCATAGTAAAAGGAGCGCGGACAGGCGAGATAGGTGACGGGAAGATATTTGTCCTAGACCTGCCCAGGGTAATAAGGATTAGGACCGGCGAAGAAGGCGGGGAAGCGATAGGATAAAGATAGACAGCAGGCCACAGACTACAGACAATAGGCAAATACAAAATAAAAACTGGAGTTTTAAAGTCTGTGGTCTGAAGTCTCAAGTCTGATGTTGAAGTAGTCTAAATTAAAAAAATTAAGTATAATATCAAAGCCCATGCAGCTTCATTCTTGAAACTGCATGGGCTAAAGGCTGAAACTTTATGATCTTTATTATTAAACATGCCGTAGATGAAGGCCCGGGATTGTTAGGCAAATACCTGCAAGAAAAAAATATTAAACATAAAATCATTGAGCTTGAGAAAGGAGAAAGGCTGCCAAAAACAACGGATGGTATCGAAGCTGTTTTAATTATGGGCGGGCCGATGAACGTTTACGAAGAAGGCAAATATCCTTTTCTAAAATACGAAAATGATTTTATAAAAGATGTGTTTAAAAACAATAAACCGCTTATGGGTATTTGCCTTGGAGCACAGCTTATGGCAAAAGCTATGGGTGCAACTGTAAGAAAAGCAAAAAAAGAAGAGATCGGATGGGATAAAGTGTACTTGAGCAGCCGGGGGATTATAGACCCATTGTTTTCTGGTGTGGACAGCGTTATCGATGTTTTTCAGTGGCATGAGGATTGTTTTAGCGTGCCTAAAGGAGCGGTTCTCCTTGCCGAAAATTCAATATGCCCGCAGGCATTTAAGGTAGGGGGCAATTCCTATGCATTCCAGTTCCATATAGAGGTCACTAAAGAACTATTAAATAGTTGGGCAAGAGGCATCAAATCCGTTGACAAAGAAAATATATTAGCAGGGTTAAAGGAAGAGTATAAAAAGCAGGCTTACAAAATATTTAATAATTTCTGTAACATAATACCATGAGAATAGCATTAGCGCAGATCAATCCTATAGTAGGCGATTTAAAAGGCAATGCTGAAAAAATATTGCAGTATGTGAAAATCGCCAAATCTAAAGGCGCGGATATTGTGGCGTTCCCTGAGCTTAGCGTTTGCGGTTACCCCCCCCAGGACCTGCTTTTGAAAGAGGCGTTCGTGGAAGATACGATAAAGGCATTGAAAGATATTTCATCGAAAATATCAGGGATAGTTGCCATTTTGGGGTGCGTAACAAAGGATGATAAAAACAGGCTCTATAACTCGGCTGTTTTGATAAAAGACAGGAAGATCAAGGCTGTCTATAATAAGATTGAGCTTCCCAACTATGGGGTGTTTGATGAAAAAAGATATTTTCATCATGGGAACGAAATACCGTTATTTAAATTAGGCAATACCGTGTTCGGCGTAAGTGTTTGCGAGGACCTCTGGCTTGCCAGGGTGACTGAAGAACAAAAACAAAAAGGGGCGCAGGCGGTATTTAATATATCTTCTTCTCCTTATCATATTGACAAAGCAAGCGAAAGAACGGAATATATCGGCAAAAAAGCAAGGCGCCTTGGTTTATATATTTTTTACACCAATACAGTCGGCGGCCAGGACGAACTTGTGTTCGACGGCAACAGCCTGATCCTTGGGCCGGACGGCAAAGAAAAAATGAGGGCTAAGCCGTTTGAGGAAGATATTATATTTTATGATATGCAGCAGGGCTCTTGCGGGTATCCTGATAACACGGATTATATTGATCTTGGCGGGATAAAAGGCAAAAAGCCGTTATTGAAGAAAAGAAAAATAGAAACAATAAAAGGCCCGGGAGAGGTTTACAGGGCGCTTGTTTTAGCAACGAGGGATTATGTTAAAAAGAACTGTTTTAAAAAAGTTGTTATTGGAATAAGCGGAGGCATTGATTCAGCGCTGACAGCTGTCCTAGCCTGTGATGCTGTAGGCAGGGGCAATGTTATGGGTGTCACAATGCCGTCAATGTATTCTTCAAACCAGACGAGGAATGATGCCATACGGTTTTGCAGGGATAATGGCATAAATATAATTGAAATACCTATCCAGGAAATTTATTATACTTATATCAACTCCCTTTCAAAGGAATTCAAAGGCTTAAAAACCGGCTCTGCAGAAGAAAACCTGCAGGCGCGCATAAGAGGCAATATCCTTATGGCTTTTTCCAACAAATTTGGATGGCTCGTCCTTTCTACCGGGAACAAGAGCGAGGTTTCATGCGGATATTCAACGATTTACGGAGATATGGTAGGCGGGTTTAATATCTTAAAAGACGTGTACAAAACCCGTGTTTACGAACTTTCAAGGTATGTCAACCGGTGCGGTAAATACACAATACCCGGTTCAATAATAAAGCGGCCGCCTACTGCGGAACTCAGGCCAAATCAAAAAGACAGCGATTCTTTGCCGCCATATAGGGTTTTAGACAGGATATTAAAGCTGTATATCGAACAGGATATGGGTTACGAACAAATAACAAGAGCCAACAAGTTCAAGCCAGAAACAGTAAGGAAAGTTATAAAGCTGGTTGACAGGAACGAGTTTAAAAGAAGGCAGGCGCCGCCAGGAATCCGCATAACTAAAAAAGGGTTCGATAAAGACCGCAGGATGCCTATAACGAACAAATACGGTTGCTGAAAAAATTGGCAGTATTATGGATAAAATTCTTGTAATAGTAAATAAGGATATCATTTCTGTGCCGGAATTATTGTTGAAGGAGTTCCTGGGCGGAAAATCAGACGAATATGAACCCTCGGGTACAGGAAAAAATCCGGGAAAGAAGCTTACAATAGCCGGTTACCTTGGCCAAATGCCGGTTATTTTCAGCGAAGATTCAAAAGGTTTGCCGGTTAGTTTAAGCAGTTCGGCAAGGAAACTGCATTTAAGCGGCACGCATTTTGCGTTTATAAGCACGTCGGGTATCCATCCCAGCGGAGAATGGTTATTTGCATATAACGGCAGGTTAAAGAACGAAGAGAAAAACATGTACGATCATTTAATGAATTATATTGATGCGCATAAATTTAAGAACCCTCTTTTATATTTAAAGAAAGCTTTTGAAACTGATGTTATCGCTAAAAGCCCTGCTTCATTGTTTTTGGCCAATAGCAGGTATTTGTTTGTCTTTAAAGGTAAGAACAGCAGGTTAAAGTTTGCTCATCTGGATGAAAATTGGATTTTTTGTTCGCAGAATATAAAAGGTATTAAGTGGAGGCCCGTAAAAAATGGGCATCTGATGGTCGTAGACAAGAAAGCTAATTTAATAAAAAATTTAAGCGAATTACCTCTTGAGCACATGAATAACTACAGCAGAGTAGTTGTGAAACCTATAAGCTCAAGATAATAATACTGTTTTTAGCAGTAGTTTTTTTACAAAAATAGCTGCAGAAATATAATCTAGGACAAAGGCGTCCATTAATTTCACTACGAACAAGTGATATGGGCGTTTTTTATTTGTATAAAATGTATTTTAACAGGAGAAAAGTTAAATGAAAAAAATACTACTTGTCCTATTTCTATGTTTACCGTTGTTTTTCAAAGGCATTGCAGTTGCACAAGAGGCGGCCCAGCCTTTAACTGGAATTGTCCAGGCTTCATCCAGCCCCGGGCCGGTACAATCCGTAACAACAAAGATAGACGGCAGTGACACTGCGTGGGTTTTAACTGCAACTGCGTTTGTAATGCTTATGACACTTCCGGGCCTTGCTTTTTTTTACGGCGGCCTTGTAAGGAAAAAAAATGTGTTAAGCGTCTTAATGCAATGCGCAATGATGCTTTGCGTGATAAGCCTGCAATGGATATTGTTCGGGTACAGCCTTGCCTTCGGGCCGGATAAAGGGTTCTGGGGAGGGTTTAAATGGGCAGGTTTAAGCGGGGTAGGGTTAGAGCCGTTTGCGGGTTATTCAAGTACCATTCCTCATCAGTTATTTATGATATTTCAGGCTATGTTTGCAGTTATTACACCTGCTTTAATAATAGGTGCGTTTGCAGAAAGGATGAAGTTCTCTGCGTTTTTACTATTTAGCCTTTTATGGGCAACATTTGTTTATGACCCGATTACTCATTGGGTGTGGGGAATAGGCGGTTTTTTAAGGGAAATGGGAGCTCTTGATTTTGCCGGCGGAATAGTTGTTCATATCAATGCAGGTATTGCAGCCATTGTTACGGCCCTGGTTATCGGAAGAAGGAAAGGGTACGCTTCACCCACTCCTCCTCATAACCTGCCGTTTACGGTTTTAGGAGCCGGGCTTTTATGGTTTGGCTGGTTCGGGTTTAATGCAGGCAGCGCCTTATCAGCCAGCGGGCTTGCAGTAAGCGCTTTTATTGTAACTAACACTGCTGCTGCGGCAGCCGGGCTTGTATGGGCTTTTCTTGAATGGTTCTATGTTAAAAGGCCTACGACTCTGGGTATAGCGACCGGGATGATAGCAGGTCTTGCTACAATAACCCCGGCTTCAGGTTTTGTAAGTATTAACTCGGCAATTATTATAGGCGCTCTGGCAAGTTTGATTTGTTTTTTTATGGTTGCTTTTATAAAACCAAAATTAGGTTATGACGATTCGCTTGATGCCTTCGGTGTCCACGGGGTAGGCGGGATTGCAGGGACTCTGGCTACAGGGCTTTTTGCGTCAAAAGCGATTAATCCGCAGGGAGCTGACGGTTTATTTTTCGGGAATCCCGGTTTGTTTTTTATACAGCTCAAGGCGGTATTAATAACCATAGGGTACAGTTTTGCCGCTACTTTGGCGATATATAAACTTGTTGATGTGTTGATAGGTGTAAGGGCAAAAGAAAAAGAGGAAGTAATAGGTCTTGATTTAACTGAACATCATGAAGGGGCCTATACGGTGTTGTAATTACAAGGTATAAGGGGTAAGTGATAAGGGCTAAGGGAAACCGAAATCTTTGAATTTGCTTATTTTGTTACTTACAACTTACACCTTACCCCTTATCCCTGATTTAAAATAGTTGACATTCAAAAGGTTTTTAAATATAATCTTGTGTCAATGCATATCAGTAATCACAGGACAACGACGTCCTTCTGCCGATTATAAAATGTATTGCAGATGTTTCAGATAAAAATATGCCCTAACTTGATTTCAAGATCAAATCGGAGGAAACAGCAATGAAAACCAAGGTTAATGAAGGGAAAATTCAGACTATAGCTGACATTTATGGAGAAAACGTGTTCGGGCTCAAGACCATGAGCAAGTATCTTTCAAAAAAAACATACGATTCCCTGCGCGCTACTATAAAAGAAGGCCGGTCTCTTGACCCGCAGATAGCAGACGAAGTCGCGGAGGCGATGAAGAAATGGGCGCTTTCAAAAGGAGCAACACACTTTACCCACTGGTTCCAGCCTTTGACCGGCGGTACTGCAGAAAAACACGATTCTTTCATAGACCCGGACGGGGAAGGCGGAGTAACACTAAAATTTAAAGGCAAAGAGCTTATACAGGGAGAACCGGATGCATCGAGTTTCCCTTCAGGCGGCATTCGTGCGACTTTTGAAGCAAGAGGCTATACCGCCTGGGACCCGACAAGCCCGGCTTTCATAAAAGAAGGCGAGGATTATTCCACACTTTGCATACCGACAGCGTTCTATTCATATACAGGGGAGGCCCTGGATAAAAAGACGCCTCTTCTGCGCTCCCTTCAGGCTTTGTCGAAACAAGTCTGCAGGATGGCGGAGCTGTTTGGGATAGATGCAAAGAACAAGAAAGCCTATGCGACTCTCGGGCCTGAACAGGAATATTTCCTGATAGATAAAGCTTTTTATGATTCAAGGATAGACCTGTTGCAGACAGGCAGGACGCTTTTTGGCAGAAAACCTGCGAAGCACCAGCAGCTGGAAGACCATTATTTCGGAGCCATCAAACAAAGGATCATGGCTTTTATGGAAGACCTGGACCGCGAACTCTGGAAGCTGGGCATCCCTTCTAAAACCAGGCATAACGAAGTTTGTCCTGCCCAGTTTGAAATGGCCCCTGTGTTCGAAGAATTAAACCTTGCTGTAGACCATAACATGATGGTCATGGAAGTCTTACGGCAGGTAGCGGACAGGCACGGGCTTGTCTGCCTCTTGCACGAGAAACCTTTTGCAGGAGTAAACGGTTCAGGCAAACATAACAACTGGTCTGTGGCAGGCCCTGACGGCAAGAACTGGCTTACACCCGGCGATAATCCAAGGGAAAACGCAAAATTCTTAACAGTAATATGCGCCTTGATGAAAGCGATAGATACTCACGCAGGCCTTTTGCGCGCCGCAGTAGCATCCGCAGGGAACGACCACAGGCTGGGAGCTAACGAAGCACCGCCTGCGATACTTTCCATTTTTTTAGGAGACCAGCTTACTGAAATAATAGAACATATAGAAAAAGGAAAAACAGGCGGGGAAGCAAAAGATAAAGAGTTCCTGGAGTTAGGAGTATCGTCACTCCCTAAACTTGCCAAAGATGTTACAGACAGGAACAGGACGTCCCCTTTTGCTTTTACAGGCAACAAGTTCGAGTTCCGGGCAGTGGGCTCAAACCAGAGCTGCTCGACGGCAAATATCGTTTTAAATACGATAGTGGCGGAAGCTCTCGATGAGATATGCACGCAGCTTGAGTCCGATATAAAAGCTAAAAAGGACTTTAACGTATCATTGCAAAAGATATTGCAGTCTCTAGTCAAAAAACATAAGAGAATAATATTTAACGGCGACAACTATACCGAAGAATGGCACAAGGAAGCGGAAAAAAGAGGGCTTCCTAATTTAAAGAACACGCCGGAATCGTTAAAAGAGATAATCAAGGAATCTTCTCTGGCGATTTTTGAAAAGCACAAAGTGCTTACAAGAAGGGAAACGCATTCCCGCTACGAGATTTATAAAGAGCAGTATGAAAAAATAGTCAATATAGAAGCTCTTGTAGCTCTTGATATGGCCAAGACGCTTATAATCCCGGCGGTGTACAGGTACCAGAAAGAGCTCTCTAAAACGGTCATCAACAGTGAAAAGTGCAGCTGCCCGGCCTCTAACCTTAAAGAACTGCTCGGACAGATAGCTAAACTTGCTGAAGATACGCTGTCGGACATAAAAGAACTCGAAGGGTCATTAGCCGGCGAACCGAAAGAGAAGCTTGAAGCGATGAATAAACTCCGCTTGAGCGTTGACCAGCTTGAAGGCCTTGTGCCAAAAGAGTTCTGGCCTCTGGCTTCCTACACGTCAATGATGTTTGTGATGTAAGAAAATCAGACTACAGACCACAGACGACAGACTACAGATTGATTGTTATAATTTAGTCTATAGTCTGTAGTCTGAAGTCTTTAATCTGAGGTTCCATGTCAAAAATATTCACGTTGATGAGCACAGGGCTTCCTGAGTTAGATAAAGTTATCCAGGGAGTCCAGCCGGGCGATAATATCGTCTGGCAGCTTGATTCCATAGAAGATTATAAGCTTTTTGTCCATCCTTTTTGCAGGGACGCCTATGATAAAAAGAACAAGCTCATCTATTTCAGGTTCGCCCAGCATGAATCTCTTCTACCCGAAGGCGTCCAGGCCCAGGTTTACGAACTCCATCCAGAAGACGGTTTTGAGACGTTCATTGCAGAGATATTCAAGGTAATAGAAAAGAATGGGCTGGGCGCATTCTATGTTTTTGACTGCCTTTCCGAGCTTACCGTAGACTGGTACTCCGACAGGATGCTCGCCAACTTCTTTATGCTGGCCTGCCCGTACCTTTACGACTACGACACTGCCACGTATTTTGCCCTCTTGAGGAACCACCACACCACGCAGACCGTAAACGTGATACATAACACAGCGCAGGTGATAATAGACGTTTACCGTAACAAAAAAAGCCTTTACCTCCAGCCGATAAAAGTTTATAAGCGCCATTCCCATACCATGTATATGCTCCATCACTGGAAAGACGGGAAGTTCCATCCTGAAACAAGAAGCGCGGTAATATCTGAAATACTTGAAGAAATTTACCACCCGTGGCTTGACATATCCATATCCAGGCAGGATATGTGGCCTCGTATTTTTGCAAAAGCGCGCGAGCTGCAGCAGGAGCTGGCTAAAAACAGGAAAAACTCAAGAGAAGAAGAAAAGCATTATAACAGGCTCATCAGGATGGTTGTAACAAGGGACGAACCTGTATTAAAGCTTGCTGAAAAATATTTTGACCTTGAAGACCTTATAGATATAGGAAAACATATGGTGGGCACCGGGCTTATCGGAGGAAAAACAGTAGGTATGCTCCTGGCAAGGGCGATACTGAAGAAATCAAGCCTTGAGTGGCGCGACGTGCTTGAGCCGCATGACAGTTTTTTCATAGGTTCCGATGTGTTCTATACTTATGTCGTTCAGAACGGGTGCTGGTGGTTCAGGTGGAAACAGAGGTACTCGGATACCGTCCTTGAAGAAACCGAGGAAGCAAGAAAAAGGATGCTCGACGGCAAATTCCCGCAGGATATCGAAGACCAGTTCAAGGAGATCCTGAATTATTTCGGCCAGTCGCCGATAATAGTACGGTCATCAAGCTTGTTAGAGGACGCCTACGGCAATGCTTTTTCCGGAAAATATGAAAGTGTGTTCTGTGCCAACCAGGGTACTCCGGAAGACCGTTTAAAGGATTTTACCAATGCCGTAAAAACAGTCTATGCAAGCACCATGAGCCGTGATGCGCTCACTTACAGGCTTCAAAGAGGGCTCCTTGACAGGGACGAGCAGATGGCGTTACTGGTCCAGCGTGTCTCGGGTTCGATTTGCGGAAATTTATTTTTTCCGCACGTGGCAGGAGTCGGGTTCTCGTACAACCCTTACGTCTGGAGCAAGGCTATAGATCCTAAAGCAGGAGTGTTGCGCCTGGTGTTGGGCCTCGGCACAAGGGCGGTAGACCGGTCCGGCGATGATTATACAAGGATAGTAGCGCTAAATGACCCGGTAAAAAAACCGGCGGCGGATTTTGAAGAAGCAAGGAAATATACGCAGAAAAAAATGGACCTTTTAGACCTTGCCTCGAACAAGCATGTGACCAGGAATATTTCAGAACTCGTAAAAGAAAATATCGAACTTCCGCTTGAAATGCTTGCCGAACGGGACTTGTCCATGGAAGAAAGGGCAAAGGAAGCAGGCCTGCATGATGTTTTCTCCTGGGTTTTTAATTTTGATAATTTCCTGTCGAAAACAGATTTCCCCAAAGACATGAACAGGATGCTTTCTACCCTTAATGACGCGTACGATTATCCGGTTGATATAGAATTCACGGCCAATATATTCGATGGCAATAAATATAAGGTAAACCTGCTCCAGTGCAGGCCGTTCCAGGTAAAAAAGGAAGTCAGGATCGTAAAAGACCCGGGCAAGATACCTCAGAAAGACATGATACTTAAGACAAGTGGGCCTATCATAGGCAGCAGCATACAGACTATAATAGACAGGATAATCTATGTTGTGCCTTCGGTCTACGGCAAACTTCCTGAGAATGAAAGGTACCAGGTCGCAAATGTAATAGGCAAGGTCACAAATTTAGAGAAAAAAGATAAAAAGAAAATAATCATGCTCATCGGGCCCGGCAGGTGGGGGACAACGACCCCGTCCTTAGGAGTCCCGGTACAGTTCGGGGACATAAACAATGTTTCTGTCCTTTGCGAGATGGCTGAAATGCACGAAGGCCTTGTGCCCGATGTGTCCTTGGGCACTCATTTTTTTAATGACCTGGTAGAACTGGACATGCTTTACTTGGCTGTCTATCCCCAGCGGGAAGATAATTTTATCAATAAAGCATTCCTTGAAAATGCAAATAACCGGCTTTTAAACCTTGTCCCTGAAGCGGGAAAATGGAAAGATGCAGTACGTGTAATAGACCTGGCTGGAGCAAACAAGGAACAGGTAATATATTTAAATGTAAATTCGACAGAACAAAAGGGTGTATGCTATATAGGGGCAAAATAACAGAAAGACAGACATGAGACATCCGACAGCAGACATCAGACCTCGAACAACCGATTTTGGGTTGAGGGATACTAAAAGATAAATGAAAACACGTATAGAGTTAGCATACAAACTAAATTATATAGATTCCGTTAAATTTGAAAAAATAGAAAAATTGTGCGATGACACATCTAAAATGTTATATGGCTTAATTGATTATATTGAAAAAGAATGTTCTCTGTAGTCTTTAGTCAGAAGTCTGTTGTCTGAGGTCTGTAGTCTGTGGTCGGAAGTCTGTAGTCTGATAAGGAATAATATGAACAACTTCGGTTTATACAATAAAGAATACGAGCATGACAGCTGCGGCGTGGGTTTTGTCGTAAACATAAACGGCAAGGCTTCGTATAACATCGTGTCCGAAGGCATAACTATTTTAAAGAATTTGGTGCACAGGGGCGCAACGGGCGGAGATCTAAAGACCGGTGACGGGGCAGGTATCCTTGTCCAGATACCGCACGAGTTCTTTTTAAAAGAATCCATGGCAGCGGGCTTTAGCCTGCCTGACAAGAACGAGTACGGGGCCGGTTTTTTGTTCCTTCCGAAAGAAAAGGTTTTAAGAGAGTCTCTTGAGAATAAAATAAAAGAGATAATTGTTAAAGAGGGCGGTAATGTGCTCGGCTTCAGGGATGTACCGGTCGACCCGGAATGCCTTGGAGAGATAGCAAGGCGGTCCATGCCTTTTATGAAGCAGGTGTTCGTTCAGTTTAAAGGCTTAAAAAACGGCGAGCTTGAGAGGAAACTCTATGTTGTCAGAAAAGTAATAGAAAATTATGTCCTTAGCAAGAAGATACCTATAGAAGATTTTTATATAGTCAGTTTTTCGTCCCGGGTCATTAATTACAAGGGGATGTTCATCGCCCCTCAGTTCGAGATGTTCTATAAAGACCTCGGCGATAAAGATTTCCAGAGCTCGATGGCCCTGGTGCACCAGAGGTACAGCACGAATACATTCCCTTCCTGGCCTTTAGCCCAGCCTTTCAGGTACATAGCGCATAACGGAGAGATAAACACAATCCGCGGCAATATCAATAAAATGAAAGCCCGTGAATCGACCCTGTCAAGCGTTCTTTTCGGAAGCGATATAAAGAAACTATTCCCGATAATAGAGGCTAACGGAAGCGATTCTTCGATGTTCGACAACGCGCTCGAACTTTTGGTTTTAAGCGGAAGGACCTTGGAGCATTCCCTCATGATGATGGTGCCTGAAGCTTTCGGTACGAAATACCATATAAGCGAGGATAAACGCGCTTTTTACGAGTACCACGCAGCCATGATGGAACCCTGGGACGGGCCTGCAGCCATAGCGTTTTGCGACGGGACCAAGATAGGAGCGGTGCTTGACAGGAACGGGCTCAGGCCTGCAAGGTATGTTATAACAAAATCCGGAAAAGTAGTGCTTGCGTCTGAAATGGGGGTCCTGGATATCCCTGTCGAAGATGTACTGGAAAAAGGCAGACTTGCCCCGGGCAAAATGATCTTAGTCGACACCTTAAACGCAAAGGTAACAAAAGACAATGACATAAAATCAATGATATCAAGGCAGAAAATGTACAGACGCTGGCTGGAAGAAAACCGGATAGAGTTAAGGGGATTGTTCCAGCTGCCAGGCCCGGTAAGCGTTGATAAAGCGTCTATAACAACAAAACAAAAACTCTTCGGGTATACAGTGGAAGACCTGAATATCATTCTTACACCTATGGCGGAAAATGCTCAGGAACCGATAGGTTCCATGGGGGATGACGAAGCCCCTGCTGTATTGTCAGAGAGGCCGCAGCTTTTGTTCAGGTATTTCAAGCAGCTTTTTGCCCAGGTGACGAACCCGCCCATTGACCCGTACAGGGAAAACCAGGTGATGTCTCTTATGAGCTTTACAGGGAGGGAAAGGAACCTTCTTGAAGAAACCCCGCTTCACTGCCACCAGTTAAAACTTTCTCACCCTATACTTACGAACGAGGACGTTGAAAAATTAAAAAAAGCCAAGGTAAAGGATTTCAAGACAGCGGTTGTCCCGATGGTGTTTAAACTAAAATCCGGAAAGGCCGGCCTTGAAAAAGCGGTAGCAGGCCTTTGCAAAGCAGTTGAAGATAATATTGACGGAGGATGTTCCATAGTCATAGTGAGCGACAGGTTCGCAGACAAGGATAATGTGCCTATACCGTCTCTTTTGGCGGTTTCAAGCATAAATAACTGTCTTATAAACAAGGGAAAAAGGCACCTTTCAGGTATTGTAATAGAAACAGGGGAAGCAAAAGAGGTAATGGATTTTGCTACGCTTATCGGGTTTGGCGCAAGCGCCGTAAACCCCTACCTGGCGTTTGAGACTATAGCCCAGCTAAAAGACAGCGGTAAGATATCGGATGCCATAAAACTTGAAACCGCGATAGATAATTACATCCTGGCGCTTAAAAAAGGGCTCCTTAAAATAATGTCCAAGATGGGTATATCCACTATCCGCAGTTATAAAGGCGCGCAGATATTTGAAGCGATAGGCCTGGACTCTGATTTTGTAAATAAATATTTTACAGGCATAGCGTCCCGTATAGAAGGGGTGGGGCTTGAGGTGATCGCCCAAGAATCGATCTTGAGGCACAGGTCGGCCTACTCGGAAAATATTAAGGAGAATTCTATCCTTGATTCAGGCGGCAGGTATAATTACAGGCGTTTTTCCCAGAAGCACCTGCTCTCTCCGGAAACCGTGGTACTCTTACAGAAAGCTGTAAGGGAAGCAAGTTACGAGACATACAAAAAATACGCTCAGACCATAAATGACCAGTCAAAGAACCTATGTACCCTAAGGGGTTTATTTAAATTTAAGAAATCCAAGCCCGTAAATATAGATGAAGTGGAAAGTGTTGATTCTATAGTAAAAAGGTTCGTTACTTCGGCGATGTCCTTCGGCAGTATCAGCAAAGAAGCTCATGAGACCCTGGCTATAGCGATGAATAGGCTTGGCGCAGGGTCAAATTCCGGAGAAGGCGGAGAGGACGAAGAACGTTATATTTCACTTGCCAATGGCGATTCAAAAATGAGCAAGATAAAACAGGTTGCCTCAGGCAGGTTTGGAGTCAACTCCAACTATCTGGTACATTCAAAAGAACTGCAGATAAAAATGGCGCAGGGCGCAAAACCAGGGGAAGGCGGCCAGCTCCCGGGCCACAAAGTCAACCAGATAATAGCAAAGGTAAGGCATTCAACGCCCGGTGTAATGCTTATTTCGCCGCCTCCGCACCACGATATTTATTCAATAGAGGACCTGGCCCAGCTTATCTATGATCTAAAAAATGCTAATCCTGAGGCAAGGGTCTCGGTAAAACTGGTAAGCGAAATCGGCGTGGGCACAGTTGCGGCAGGTGTTGCCAAAGGAAAAGCCGATATGGTCTTGATCTCCGGCGGCGACGGCGGCACAGGAGCTTCCCCTTTATCTTCCATAAAAGGCACAGGAATTCCCTGGGAGATCGGGCTTTCAGAAACACAGCAAACGCTCGTTTTAAATAAATTGAGGAACAGGATAAGGGTTCAGGTTGACGGCCAGCTAAGGACAGGGAGGGATATTGTGATCGGAGCTCTATTGGGAGCTGAAGAGTTCGGTTTTGGCACTATAGCCCTTGTCACCCTTGGATGCATTATGATGAGGAAATGCCATTTGAACACCTGCCCGGTAGGAGTGGCGACCCAGGATGAAACTTTAAGGAAAAGGTTTAGCGGAAAACCGGAACACGTTATAAATTTCATGAGGTTTGTGGCACAGGAAGCGCGGGAAATAATGGCAGAGCTCGGGTTTAAGACTTTCGATGAAATGATAGGCCAGGTTGACAGGCTTGAAACAAATAACGCCATAGAACATTACAAGGCGAAAGGCCTTGATTTTTCAAAAGTATTTACTAAATCAGTCGTCAAGGACCTGGAAGGCTCCTACCATTGCACAAAAACCCAGGAGATAGATCTTTCGCTTGCTCTTGACCCGGAAATAATAGAAAAAGCCAAAGACGGCCTTGATAACAAGAAACCCGTTGTGTTGTTCGCCCAGATAAGGAACAGCAACAGGACCGTAGGCACAATGCTCAGCGCTGAGGTATCAAAACGGTATGGTTCCGGAGGTTTGCCTGAAGACACGATTAAATGCAAGTTCACCGGTGTGGCAGGCCAGAGTTTCGGAGCATTTTTAGCCAAAGGCATAACTTTTGAACTTGAAGGCGATGCTAACGATTATTTGGGAAAGGGACTATCCGGCGGAAAGATAATACTTTATCCTAACAAGAAATCAACTTACCGGGCACATAACAATATTATTACCGGCAACGTGACTCTTTTCGGAGCGACTGAAGGCGAGGTGTATATCCAGGGTATGGCGGGCGAACGGTTTGCAGTCAGGAATTCCGGTGCTCTAGCTGTGGTTGAAGGTGTCGGCGACCACGGCTGTGAATACATGACAGGTGGAAGGGTGATAGTGCTTGGTAGGACAGGGATAAACTTTGCCGCCGGGATGTCCGGCGGGATAGCGTATGTGCTTGACGAGGACCAGCTCTTTGATACGAAGTGCAACCTTGAAATGGTCGACCTAGAACCTGTCAAGAACGATACAGACAAGGCCTTCCTGTATGAATACATAAAAAAACATATTGAATATACCGACAGCCAGTACGCCGCAAAGATAATCCACGACTGGGAAGAAATAGTACCTAAATTTGTGAAAGTCTTCCCGATAGATTACAAGAAAGCCCTGGAACGTATACAGGTCTCGGATTACAAGGGCTCAGAGACCGTGTCAATGACGGAAGAAGTCTTTAGTTAAACAGATTAATTGAAAAATGCAAATTGTAAAATTACCAATGCAAAATTGTGGTTAAAGGCTTTTAGAAACATTTAATTTTCATTTTTCACTTTGCATTTTGCATTTTTCATTGAGGTGTGGATAAATGGGCAAACCTACGGGTTTTTTAGATTACCAGAGGAAAGATATAGCATACAGGCCTGTTGAAAAAAGGCTGAAAGATTATAAAGACGTCAATCAGTACCTTCCTTTTGACGAAATAAAAATTCAGGCTGCAAGGTGCATGGATTGCGGGATACCTTTCTGTCACTCCCTGGGGTGCCCGGTGTACAACCTCATACCCGAATGGAACGACCTGGTGTACAAAGGCAAGTGGGAAGAGGCGCTCGGTCGGCTTGAAAAAACTAACTCGCTTCCTGAAATTACCGGAAGGGTTTGCCCGGCGCCTTGCGAGACCTCATGCACGCTTTCGATAAACGACAGCCCGGTTTCAATAAAACAGATAGAGCTTTCCATAATAGAATACGGTTTCAAGAACGGACTGGTCAGGGCAAAGGTGCCGGAAAAAGAGACGAAGAAAAAGGTCGCCATAATCGGTTCAGGGCCTGCAGGGCTTTCCTGCGCAATGGCTCTGCGCGAGATGGGCCACAGCGTGACTGTCTATGAAAAGGAAGACAAAGCCGGCGGGATACTGCGCTACGGCATACCTGATTTTAAGCTCGAGAAATGGGTCTTGGACAGAAGAATAGACCTCATGAAAAGATCAGGAATAAAATTTAAGACCGGAATAAATACCGGAATTAAACTTACGGCAAAGGCTCTTAAAAGATCCTATGACGCGATACTGATAAGCACAGGCGCAGGCGAACCCAGAAAATTAAATGTTCCAGGTTGTGAAATGAAAGGCCTGTATCTTGCCATGGAATACCTTACTAAGTCGAACAAGTATGTAAGCGGAAAACTAAAGAAAACTGAAATAATATTGGCAAAAGGCAAGAACGTCCTGGTCATAGGCGGCGGAGACACCGGCTCTGACTGTGTAGGCACAGCCAACAGGCAGGGAGCAAAAAAAGTTTACCAGTTTGAGATACTGCCGAAGCCGAAAGAGTGGAACGAGCCCTGGAACCCTGTTTGGCCGAACTGGCCTGTGATACTTCGGACTTCTTCTTCACATAAAGAAGGTGCGGAAAGGGACTGGTCTATTATAGTAAAATGCTTTAACAGTGAAAAAGGGAATATCAAAGAGGCGGTTTGCGCAAGAGCGGATTGGAAATGCGACGAAAAAGGGAAGTTCGTAATGAGCGAAGTTCCGGGCAGCGAATTCAGGCTGCAGGTTGAGCTTGTACTTCTTGCGATGGGTTTTGTTCACTGCGAGCATTCAAAGCTCATTAAAGACCTGGGCCTTGAGCTTGACGGCAACTGCAACATAAAAACCGGCAGCGATCATGCGACGAGCCTCAAGGGAGTCTTTGCTGCGGGCGATGCTGATACAGGGGCGTCTCTTGTCGTGCGCGCGATATACCACGGCCAGGAAGCCGCAAAGTCCATAAACAAATATCTTTCTAAGTAATAAGCATACAAGCATACAGAAATACTTCCTTGAATATTAATAATAATATTTGTATAATAATGATATATGTAGTTAAAAAATGGTAAAATATGGAATATTGTAAATGAGAACACATAATCAAATTCTGACCTCTCTAACAAATGCTTTTAAATCTATAGGTTATCGAAATAACTTAATTCAACCAAATTATCAATATGTTGATTTTTTTGAAAAAGATTTTCCACAATCGCGAACTATAGATTTGGGAATATTTGGACAAGAACCATTTGATTATAGATCTGCTTGTTTTGGTGTTCATTTATATAAAAACAACGAAACTATAGATCATTTACGTGCTTTTGGAGCACCTCAATTATTTGTAGTGCATAATGGCACAACATTTCATTACATCAATAAGGAAAAAAGTTTAGATAAGAAAAATGAAATTCCCACAAAATTATTGCCTGAATTAATAAAAAAACATATTAAAGATTGGAATCCTGATACTGTAAGAGGGGCAAAATCCGGTATTTTTCCTTCAGGTATCCAACAAATCGATTTTATAGATATTGGATTATTACCCGCTTTGGAAAGTGAAGCCAGTAAAAAAATAGACCAACTAATAAAAAGAATACTCGCTAATATAGATGAGGTTTATAAGCAGAATAATTTACCAGCTGTATTTCACATTGTTTTTCGTTTATTAGCGGCGAAATTATTAAGTGATAGGGATGTTGTCTCCACTATAGATTTTTCCAATCATTCTGTAGCATTAGGGTCAGTTCTAACTTATTATGGAAATAGATTTAATAAAGAAGATATAACTAAAATCCCTAAACAAGTAATTAGTGATATATCTCAAGAAGTGGGGAGATCATTCTCATTTAAGAATTTATCAGTTGATACGCTTACTTATGTATATGAAAATACTTTTGTTTCTCAGGAAAGCCGAAAAAATTATGGTATACATAGTACACCTTCTTATATCGCCGATTATGTGCTTTCCCAAATGCCAATTGATAAGATACCAGTACACAATTTAAAGGTTTTTGACCCTATGTGTGGTCATGGGATATTCTTAATTGCTGCAATGAGAAGAATAAGAAATTTTTTGCCTAAAGATTGGAGTGGGGAAAAAAGGCATGATTTTTTCATTAAGCGTTTAAGAGGAACAGACATAGACTCATTTTCCATAGAAGTTGCCAGAATGTGTTTAATGCTTGCTGATTTTCCTGAAAGAAACGGCTGGAATTTAAATAATGATGATATTTTTAGAGGTAATCTCCTGGAAAATGAGATATCAAAAACAACAATCCTGGTAGGAAATCCCCCTTTTGGAAATATAAAAATAAAATCTCATGACATACCAAAACCCGTTGAACTTTTAAGAAGGGTCTTTCCAAAACTTTCAAAAGGTTCTTTAATAGGGATGGTTTTACCTAAAACAATTCTTGATAGCAATGATTACAAAAAAGAGAGGGACTTGTTATTGAGTAATTTTAGTATTTTAAGTATTACATCATTGCCTGATAAAATATTTAAGTATTCCGATGAAGAAACCGTAGTTCTGATTGCAGAAAAAAGTCAAGAAAAAATTAAAAGTACTTTTACAAAATATCAGGAAGTGAAAGATAAAGATAGAGAAAAGTTTAAAACTAATAATAAATTTACTTATACTGATGCTGTACCACAAGAATATTTTTCGAAAGATAAAAACTTAATAGTCCCGCCCTTAAGAGAATTATGGGAAAGATTGGAAAAATGTCATAGATTCAGTGAAATTGCTGTTATAAGAACAGGTGTTGAATATAAATCTAATTTAGATAAAAACAGGTGGTTAATTAATAGTCATTCTTCTGATGCTGTGCACGGGATAGCAGATACAAATGATATCGAGCAATTTAGAGTAATTAATTCAATATATATGAGCACAGATAAAGAATTAAGAAGAAATTCTTGTCACAAATTTGAAGATATTGATTGGCATATTCCTAAAGTTATAGTTCCCTGTAGCAGATTATCTCGTGGGGTCTGGAGATATGTAGCAGCTATTGATTATAAAGGGCTTATGATTTGGCGTAATTTATGTGGTGTTTGGCCTAGTAACAAAGATATAAGCATAGAACTACTTGCTGCTTTATTGAATTCACCTTTAGCACAAGCATATGTATACTGTCATTCTACACAGAGAGGTGTTCCTGTGAGGGTTTATAAGAAAATACCTATACCAGATAATCTACATCATATTAATTACTTTATAGAAGGACTTGTAAAGAAATATTTAGAAGATGTTATCAAAAATAAAGAAAAAGCAAAAAAAACACTTTTAGAAATAGATGCTGAGATACTAAAAATTTATAATATGCCCCCGAAGTTAGAAAGACAGCTATTAGATTTATTTTGGGGTCAGAAGCGTAAGGTGCCTTTTGATTTTACAGGGTATGTCCCTTCGGAAAATGCTTCATGGATACCTTTGCATGTATATATTTCTGATAAATATAAAGAAGCACATCCTAAGAACATATTAGAAAAATATCCTGTGATAAAGGATAAGAAATTGTTAGATTACCTAACAAAAATAGGGACTGAATAAATATGCCTGGAAAAGATTATTTATTGGACACTAATATACTGGGGTATCTCGCTAACTTAAAAGCAGGTGAAACATCTGATGAATGCAAACGGTTAAAAGCCAATATTGATAGAATTTCAGATAGAAAAATGTGTTTATGTCCAATTTCAGCAGGTGAAATAGAATATGGGCTTCTCGTCAATACACACATGGATAAAGATAAAAGTGATCAAATAAGGAATATTCTGGATTTGTATCCCTATTTCCATATTGATCGCAATATTGCGGTAGAATATTATGCTAAATTGCGAGCTTTGTTATTTGAGAAATATTCTCCAAAGAATAGAAGAAGTAAAGTCAAAAGACTGGAAGAATTGGTTGATCCTTTAACATCAAAGAAATTGGAAATACAAGAAAATGATGCATGGATATGTGCTGTTGCTATGGCATATAATTTGGTGCTAGTAACTAATGATAAAATGAAGCCTATTAAAGATATAATTGGAGCAAATCTAGAGTTTGAGGATTGGCTAATATAATAAGAAAACAGAGAAAAACAGAGAATTTCATTGACTTTATTTTCTTATTAATAGTATAATAAATACCCGAATACAAGTACACATACCTTAGGTTTTTGCTAATTTGAAAATACAACAATCATTAAACGTCTTCAATGCCTGAAATGGTATTTGTGGAAGTTTTGAAGACGTTTTTTTCTTGGTAAAAAACATGAACAAAAAAGCTAAAATCGCATTGGAAAATGGAGTTGTTTTTGAAGGAAGTTCTTTCGGCGCTGAAGGTGAAAGGGACGGCGAGGTGATATTTAATACAAGTATGTCCGGTTACCAGGAGATACTTACCGACCCTTCCTACAAAGGCCAGATAGTTGCTATGACATATCCTTTAATAGGAAATTATGGGGTAAACACCGAAGATGTTGAATCCGGCAGGGTCTCGGTGGACGGTTTTGTAGTAAAAGAAGCAAGCCGGCTAACAAGCAACTGGAGGTCCAAACAAGACTTAAGCGAGTATTTGAAGGAAAACAGTATTATTGGGTTAGAAGGCATTGATACCCGCGCTTTGACAAGGAGCATCAGGTTAAAAGGCGCCTTAAAAGCAGTTATTTCAACCGAAGACCTCAATGATAAAAGTTTAATTAGAAAAGCTCAGGAGTCGCCAGGCCTTGTAGGCAGGGATCTCGTAAAGCTTGTTACCTGTGACAAACCTTATTTATGGAATAAGAAAGGAAAATATAAAGTAGCAGCGATTGACAGCGGTATAAAACTTAACATATTGCGGGAACTTGAAAAAAACAACTGCCAGGTGCACGTATTTCCCGCAAAAACATCGGTGGAGAAGATACTCGATATAAAGCCTCACGGACTCTTCCTTGCTAACGGGCCGGGAGATCCGTCTGCCGTTCAATATCTGGTTAAAACCGTAAAACAGTTGATAGGCAGAATTCCTATTTTCGGCATATGCCTGGGCCAGCAGATGCTCGGTCTTGCCCTTGGCGGCAAGACATACAAACTTAAATTCGGCCATCATGGCGGAAACCATCCGGTAAAAGACTTAAGGACCGGCAAAATATACATAACCGCGCAAAACCACGGTTTCTGTGTAGATATTAATTCGCTTAACAAGAACGATATCGAAATAACGCATATGAACCTTTATGACAATACACTTGAGGGGTTCAGGCACAAGAAACTGCCTATTTTTTGCGTGCAGTTTCACCCTGAAGCCAGCCCCGGCCCGCATGAAGCGGAATACCTGTTTAAAGAATTCACTGACCTAATGGAGAAGAAAAGTGCCAAGAAGAAATGATATACACAAAATATTGATAATAGGCTCAGGGCCGATAATTATAAGCCAGGCCTGTGAGTTTGACTATTCCGGGACCCAGGCCTGTAAGGCGCTTAAACAGGAAGGCTACGAAGTAATACTTATAAACTCTAATCCTGCCACTATTATGACGGATCCGGAGATAGCAGATGCAACCTATATTGAGCCGATAACTCCGGAAGTCCTTGAAAAAATAATCGAAAAAGAACGGCCTGATGCGATACTCCCGACCCTGGGCGGACAGACCGGTTTAAATACCGCAATGAAACTCTATGAAAGAGGGACGCTTAAAAAATATAAAGTAAAAATGCTCGGTGCAAATTATCATACAATAAAAAAAGCTGAAAACAGAGATGATTTTAAAAAAGCGATGTTAAAGATCGGCCTTGATCTGCCAAAATCGGGATTAGCGCACTCTATGCAGGAAGCAAGCAAAGTCTTGAACAGGATAAAACTCCCTGCTATAATACGCCCGAGCTTTACATTGGGCGGTACGGGCGGCGGTATAGCCCGGACAATGAAAGAATTTGAAAGAATAATCGACCTAGGTCTTAAAAACAGCATGATCCATGAAGTCTTGATAGAAGAATCGATAATTGGATGGAAAGAATACGAGCTTGAAGTTATGCGCGACAGGAAAGACAATGTTGTGATAGTCTGCTCGATTGAAAATTTTGATGCCATGGGCATACATACCGGAGATTCAATAACGGTTGCACCTGCGCAGACTCTGACCGACCGGGAATACCAAAGTATGAGAGATGCTGCGATAGCGATAATTAGAGAAATAGGCGTAGAGACAGGCGGGTCTAACATACAGTTTGCCATTAACCCTAAAGACGGGCGCATGGTTGTTATAGAAATGAACCCGAGGGTTTCACGCAGTTCGGCGCTTGCGAGCAAAGCTACGGGTTTTCCGATAGCAAAGATAGCTGCTAAGCTTGCAGTCGGATACAGCCTTGATGAGATTAAAAACGACATAACAAAGGAAACCCCGGCATCTTTTGAACCTACTATAGACTATTGCGTGGTTAAGATCCCGAGGTTTACATTCGAAAAGTTCCCGGAAGCCGAGGATATCCTTGGGATATCGATGAAATCTATCGGCGAAACCATGGCCATAGGAAGGACGTTCAAAGAAGCGCTTCAAAAGGGGCTACGAAGCCTTGAAATAGGCCACTCAGGGCTTGACAACAAAAGTAACTATACTCAGATACCTGATGAAAAAATAGAACACAGGCTTAAGATACCCAATGCCTCGAGGATATTCTATATAAAGTACGCTTTACAGAAAGGCTATACGATAGATGATATCCATAGGCTTACGTACATAGACCCGTGGTTTTTGGATAACATTAAACAGATAGTCGAATTTGAAGATGAAATGCTGAAATCTTCTTCGAAGAAAAAATTATCGAGGGATACTTTAAGGAAAGCAAAGGAATATGGTTTTAGCGATAAACAGATAGCAGACCTTATAAAAACCGATGAGCTTTCGGTCAGGAATTTAAGAAAAAAATACAGGATAAAACCTGTTTACAAACTCGTAGATACCTGTGCAGCTGAATTTGAAGCCTATACCCCTTATTATTATTCCACTTATGAAAAAGAGAACGAAACAAAGAGGTCAAATAAGAAAAAAATAATGATACTCGGCGGCGGGCCGAACAGGATAGGCCAGGGCATAGAATTCGATTACTGCTGCTGCCATGCTTCTTTTGCGCTGCGCGACCTTGGCTATGAGACAATAATGGTCAATTCAAACCCCGAGACGGTTTCTACGGATTATGACACGTCGGATAAACTTTATTTTGAGCCTCTTACTTTCGAAGACGTGATGAACATAATAGAAGAGGAAAAACCGGATGGTATAATCGTGCAGTTCGGCGGGCAGACGCCCTTGAACCTTGCAAGGCGCCTTTATGAAGCAGGAGCAAATATAATTGGTACAAGCGTTGATTCTATAGACCTTGCCGAAGACAGGGAAAAGTTCTCGGAACTTATGGAAAAATTAAAAATAAGCCAGCCGCCTAACGGTTCTACGACTTTAAAGAGCGAGGCTGTAGAGATAGCAGAAAATATAGGTTACCCGGTCCTTGTCAGGCCGTCCTATGTCCTTGGCGGGAGGTCAATGAAAATAATTTATGACGAGGAATCCCTGAAAGATTTTATCTTCCAGGCAAGGGAGATCTCTGCGGGTAAACCGATCTTAATCGATAAGTTCCTTGAAGATGCGGTCGAAGTTGACGTTGATGCGATATCGGACGGCCAGACGACCGTTATCGGCGGTATCATGGAACACATAGAAGAAGCGGGGGTCCATTCCGGCGATTCTGCCTGCGTTCTTCCTCCACATACCTTAAGCGACGATATAATAGAGATGATAAAAAAAATAACCTACACCCTTGCAGGAGCTTTAAAAGTTAAGGGCCTTATGAACATACAGTATGCCATTAAAAACGATATAGTCTACGTCCTTGAGGTAAACCCGAGAGCGTCAAGGACTGTGCCGTTCGTAAGCAAAGCAACAGGGGTGGCTCTTGCAAAAATTGCTGCAAGTGTCATGGCGGGAAAAACCTTAAAGCAGCTGAATTTTACTAAAGAAGTACAAGTTGAACATATATCAGTTAAAGAATCTGTTATGCCTTTTTCAAGGTTTTCCGGAGTTGATATCCTTTTAGGCCCTGAAATGAAATCTACCGGCGAGGTGATGGGCATTGATTCAACTTTTGGGATAGCTTTTTATAAATCCCAGATAGCTGCAGGCCAGATTCTTCCTCTAAAAGGAAAGATATTTATGAGCGTAAAAAATTCGGATAAAAGAAATATAATATTTATAGCAAAAAAACTTTTTGACCTCGGGTTCCAGATAATAACGACAAAAGGCACTTCAAAGGTCTTAAAGTCGAACAATATCCCCTGTGAAGAAATAGGAAAGATAGGCGAGGGAAATGAAGAAGTCCTTGAGCGCATAAAGAAAGGCGAGATAAAGCTTATCATTAACACCCCGAGCGGAAGGCGGGGCCAGTTTGACATGAGGCCTATAAGAAGCCTTTCTGCCCAGAACGGCATCCCCTGCATTACGACCATCCAGGGTGCCCAGGCAGCAGTGAACGGAATAGAAGCGATAATGAGCGGAAAACTTAAAGTAAAGCCGATACAAGAATATATTAAATAGACATCAGACTACAGACCGCAGACTATAGACTAACTTCAAAAACGAATCTGTTATTATGTGGTTTTTAGTCTGTAGTCTGTGGTCTATAGTCTGCAGTTATGGGAGTTATTATGTGCGGTTTATTCGGAGTCTATAACCATAAGGAAGCATTAAAACTAACCTACCTTGGCCTTTATTCGCTTCAGCACCGGGGCCAGGAAAGCGCCGGCCTTGTTGTTTCTGACGGAAAGAATGTAAATCATATCGTTGGTATGGGCCTGGCTGGCGATGTGCTGACTATGGATAAGCTTTGCAAACTCTCCGGCAATATAGCCATAGGACATGTCAGGTATTCTACGACAGGCTCATCTTTGATAAAGAACGCCCAGCCGTTTTTGATAAAACATAACAGGTATTTTCTTGCAATCGCACACAATGGGAACCTTGTCAATACGATAGACTTAAGGTATAAACTTGAATCCAGCGGCGCTATATTCCAGACTACAACGGACAGCGAACTTGTGGTCCATCTTATCGCCCGTTCGAAAAAAGAAAAAATCGAAGACAGGATAATAGAATCCTTAAAACAATTAAAAGGAGCCTATTCTTTTCTTCTTATGACGGAAGATAAGATAATAGCAGTAAGAGACCCGTATGGTTTCAGGCCGCTGGCCTTGGGTAAAATAGGGGACAGCTACGTTGTGGCTTCGGAGACCTGTGCTTTTGATATCTCGGGCGCAAAGTATGTCCGGGAAATTGAGCCGGGTGAAATGGTCGTCATAAGTAAAAAAGGGATCAGGTCAATAAATGTTTTTAAAAGCCCGCGGAAAGCTTTCTGTATTTTTGAATATATATATTTTGCAAGGCCGGACAGCAACATTTTCGGACAAAACGTATGCCTGACCCGGGAGCGGCTGGGAAGAGAGCTTGCCAGGGAATGCCCGGCAAACGCTGACATGGTCATGCCAATCCCTGATTCAGGAAACTATGCAGCTTTGGGGTTTGCCAAGGAGTCTCAGATACCGTTTAAAATGGGGATAGTAAGGAACCATTATATAGGCAGGACTTTTATACAGCCTCTTCAGGAAATGAGGGATATGAGCGTAAAACTAAAACTTAATCCGGTAAAAGATGTGATAAAAGGAAAAAGATTAGTAGTTATAGAAGACTCGATAGTAAGAGGCACTACAAGCAAAACAAGGATAAAAGCATTGAGGGAAGCCGGGGCTAAAGAGATACATATGCGGGTAAGCTGCCCGCCTTTGCGGCATCCATGTTTTTACGGGATAGATTTTCATACTAAGAAGGAACTTATAGCCGCTCAAAACAGCGTGGAAAAAATAGCAAAGATAATCGGGGTTGACAGCCTCGGGTATTTAAGCGTTGAAGGGATGTTAAAGGCGATGTTCCAGCCGAAAGATAAATTTTGTACGGCCTGTTTCAGCGGTAACTACCCGGAAATAATAAAAGGAAAAGTTTCTAAATATAACTTGGAGTAAAATAAAGGGTCAAGTAGCAAGGGTCAAGTAGTTAGGAAGTCCTTGACCCTAAACCCTTGACCCTGTGACCCTGAAGTTTCAAGGAGAAAAAAATGGCAAAATATATCATCGTAACCGGCGGGGTAGTATCATCCCTGGGTAAAGGCATAACGGCTGCATCACTTGGCAGTATTTTAAAAAGCTGCGGGTTAGAAGTGACTGTAGTTAAAATAGACCCGTACCTGAATGTAGACCCGGGCACCATGAGTCCTTTCCAGCACGGCGAGGTTTTTGTCACTGATGACGGGGCAGAGACGGACTTAGACCTCGGCCATTATGAAAGGTTCATGGATGTAAACCTGTCAAAGAACAATAATTTTACGAGCGGGGCTGTTTACGACACGATAATAACCAAAGAAAGAAAAGGTGAGTTCCTGGGCGGAACGGTACAGGTGATACCTCATGTCACAAATGAAATAAAATCACGGATACAAAAACTAGGGGTAAACCATGACGTAGTTATAGTTGAAATAGGCGGTACCACAGGAGACATAGAAGGGCTGCCGTTTTTAGAAGCGGTAAGGCAGATGGGCCACGAGCTGGGTCCCGACAATATTTGTTTTCTGCACGTAACCTTAGTGCCGTTTATTCGCGCGGCAGAAGAATTAAAAACAAAACCCACACAGCAAAGCGTTGCAAAGCTCAGGGAAATCGGAATACAGCCTCAGATACTTGTTTGCAGGACTGAAAGGCCTATCAGTAAAGAAATGAAAAAGAAGATGTCTCTTTTCTGCAACGTGCGGGAAGATGCTGTTATCGAGGAAAGGGATGTTACGCACAGCATTTATGAAGTGCCGCTGGTCCTTAAGGAACAGAACCTGGATAAACTCATACTTGAGATACTTCATCTGAAAGCAAGAAAGAGCAACCTTAAAAAATGGGAAGAATTACTTAAAAAAATAAAGAACAGGAAGAAAACCATTAACATAGTGATAGCCGGCAAATATACTGAGCTCAAGGATTCCTACAAAAGCATCTGGGAATCGCTTGTCCATGCCGGAATAAATAATAATGTTATTGTTAATATTAAATATGCTGACGTGGAAAACAGGAATTTGAAGGATGAGCTTAAAAAAGCGGACGGTATACTTGTACCGGGCGGTTTCGGAGACAGGGGAATTGAGGGTAAACTTGAAGTTGTCAGGTATGCAAGGGAGAACAAAGTTCCGTATTTCGGGCTATGCCTTGGCATGCAGATGGCCGTTATTGAGTTTGCAAGAAATATCTGCGGGTTTAAAGGCGCAAACTCTACCGAGTTTAACCCTAACACGCCGTATCCTGTTATAGACCTGATGCTTGAACAAAAGAATGTAATGCATAAGGGCGGAACTATGAGGCTCGGAAAGTATCCGTGCAGGATAAAGAGGAACTCCCTTGCGTACAAAGCATACAAATATGACCTTGTTTATGAAAGGCACCGCCACAGGTATGAGGTGAACAACGAGTTTAAAGAGATACTGCAGAAAAAAGGTTTGTTCCTGGCAGGCGAGTATGAAGAAAAAGGCCTTGTAGAGATAGTAGAACTTAAAAATCATCCGTGGTTTTTAGCAGTACAATTCCATCCCGAGTTCAAATCCAGGCCCAACAGGCCCCATCCCTTGTTCAACGATTTTATCAAAGCTTCCATAAAAAACAAATAAACCCAACTAATCCCTTCTTTCGTGTCTTTTTGTTTTTTTGCCCATAATATTGTATAATTTAATAAACTTTAATGAAAACTTTATGATACAAAACTTTAAAAAATTAGATCAATTTAATACAGAATTTATTAAAAATGAAAAGCTATCTTATCTTGAAGCTCTTTGTGTATATGAACAGCTTCATAACGAAGCTGTATCTTTGGGCATAATAAACGACCAGAATATCCTTGAAGGCATCGAAGTTAATTTGCAAATCTCAAAAATCGTTAATAGGCTAAAATGATACAGGTTCTTATAAAAAAGCTGGCCGAGGCTCTGGATAGGAATAATATCCCGTACATGGTTATTGGTGGGCAGGCGGTTTTGTTGTACGGCAGTGTTCGTTTAACAAGAGATATTAATGTTACCTTAGGTATAGGTACAGATAAGCTTGAAATAGTGAAAAAACTGTGTCGAGACTTAAACCTTTCAATGATACCCGGAAAATCTGATGAATTTGTTTATGAAACAATGGTTTTGCCTGTTGAAGAAAAAAATATTAAAATAAGGGTAGATTTTATTTTTTCTTTTTCCGAATATGAAAAACAGGCAATAAATAGAGTAAACAGGGTGATTATAGAAGATTATCCAGTCAAATTTACGTCAATGGAAGATTTGATAGTACATAAAATCTTTGCCGGCCGTGCCGTTGATTTAGAAGATATAAAAAACATATTGATAAAAAACAACGATAAAATAAATTATGAATATATCAAAAAATGCCTTAAAGAGTTTTTCAATGTTCCCGGGAAAGAGAATATGTTGAAGGATTTTATCAAATTGAAAGATAATATTGTAAAATAAGAAACATAAATATATAATTATCTTCACTGAAAATTAGATTTTACGGTCACTGGTAACTGGTTACTGTTCACTGTAAATGGGCCGGTAGTTCAGCTGGGAGAACGCATCGTTCGCAACGATGAGGTCGCCGGTTCGAATCCGGTCCGGTCCATTTTTAAAGAAAGCAAGATCAATCATGAAAGTAACTTTAATACAAGCTCCAGCCTGGGGTATAGACACGCCTCCGTTGAATTTAGCTGTTCTTGCGTCAGTCCTAAAAAAAAACGGGCACAAAGTAAATGTTATAGATATAAATAACGAGTTATATCATAAGACCGATAGCAAATATAAGGCTAAATGGGGCTCCGGGGATTTTTTGGCATGGGAAGATAGAAATTATGTTGAAAGATTTTTTGCTGAAAATAAAGGGATAATTGACCTGATCTTAAAGCAAAAAAGCCTTATAGATTCTGCTGTGGTTGGTTTTTCCATTACGTCTTCTACAAAACTGGCAAGCATGGAGCTTGCAGACAAAATTAAATTCCTGGACAAAAATAAGCTCATTGTTTTTGGCGGTTATCTCTGCGTAAGGCAAAGGCAGGCAGGCCACTTTTTAAATGAAAAAAACGTTGATGCCGTAATACTCGGAGAAGCTGAAGCCACATTTCCGGATTTTTTAAACAAGTTAGAAAAAAATAAGAAAATATCTTTCTGTAAAGGAGTTATATATAAAAAAGGCCCGGATATAATAGATTGCGGCGACAGGCCTGTCATTAAGGACCTTGACAAACTGCCTTTTCCTGATTTCGGAGTTTTTCCTTTAGATAAATACAAAAACTTCCATAAAATTCCCATGAGAGCCAGCCGGGGATGCGTTTTGGAGTGCGTCAACTGTTATTTGGATTATTCCTGGCATGAGTTCCGCACGATGAGCGGAACAAGGATCTTTGAAACCGTAAAATACCTGGCTAAAAAAACCGGGCTAAACAGCATATTTTTTTATGACGCGATTTTAAACGGGGATATGAACGTGCTTATGGAATTTTGTGAGTTGATGGCCAAATACCAGCGCAGGGCTAAAACCAGAATATCCTGGGGCGGGACAGCAGTCCCTTTACCTGAGCTTTCGCGCAAAGCTATTTTAAAAATGAAAACAGCCGGGTGCGATTATTTATATTACGGAATTCAAAGCGGTTCTCAAAGGGTGCTTGATAAGATGGGAAGGAAGTTTAATATCCTTGCCGCACAAAGGGTCATTCGTGATTCGCATGAAGCAGGTATTTTTACTCATGTGTCTTTCAGAGTAGGGTTTCCTTTAGAAACAGAAGAAGATTTTAAAAAGACCATTGAATTCGTAAAAAGGAATTCAAATTATATTGATGCAATATCCGTTCCTCCGGTTTTTGATATACCCGGGAATACGGATATTTACAGGGATTTTAAGAAATTCGGGGTTTTATCGCCTGCCGGCGGCAACTATTGGCGCACAAAAAACGGCAATACTTATCCGGAAAGGTTGCGCAGGCAGGAAGCCCTTGGCAGGACAGCAGCAAAGTTAAAAATAAAGGGTGCAGAACCGGAACTCAGTGCTTTTATGTCCCGCAAATCGTTAGACCTTGAAAGGTATCGCAAATATCTGAAGGAGCTTAAAAAAGCCGGGACATGTCTTAAAAAGCATGCTGGTGCCGTGCCGGTTAATTCCTGGCAGGTTATTAATTGAACAAGATGAAAGTAGCCTTAGTCCAAACTCCACAATGGCAAAGGAAGTTCCCGCCGCTCGGGGTCGCGCTGCTTTCAGCTGCTTTGCGCAAGGCCGGGTTTGAAGTTGAGGTCTTTGATATCAATAACACCCTTTATCATGAAGTTAAAAAAGACTACAAGGGTTTGTGGGATATCCCCAAAGCACAGCTCTGGACACAGAAAGATTTTGTCCTGAAATTTATTGAAGACAATAAAAAAGAGATATCAAAATGGGCCGGGAAAATACTGGCAAGCAAGGCTAAGGTTATAGGTTTTTCCACGCACTACAGTTCTCTTTTGATGAGCCTTGAGCTTGCCAGACTGATAAAGGCAGCGGATGTGGAAAGGGTCATAATCATCGGAGGGCCGGAATGCCTGCCCGGGAGGGCCGGCAATAGAGCGATAGAAAACGAGAACATTGACGCCGTGGTCCTGGGGGAAGCGGAAGAAACGCTGCCTGAGCTTATACGAATAATTGAAAAAAATGGGAAACCGGGTTTTTTAAAAGGGATACTGTTCAAAAAAAATAAAAAGGTTATCGACTGCGGGCCAAGGCCGGCGATAAAAAATATAAACCGCCTTGCGTTTGCGGACTTCAGTGATTTTCAATTAGGCCGGTATCTAAACTCGAATGTTTTACCCGTCTATATAGGGCGAGGCTGCCCCTACAAGTGCGTGTTTTGCACAGTAGATTCAATATGGAAAAACTTCAGGTCTCTAAAAGCTGACAGGCTGTTTAAGGAATTGGAGCATCAATTAAAATTATACAAAAATGTAGATACTCTGTATTTCTGCGATTCTATAATTAACGGAAACATTAAGGAATTAATAAGATTCTGCGATTTAATATTGAAGTACAAGACTAAAAATAGACGGTTCAAAAACCTGTCCTGGAGCGGCGAAGCAGCTCTTTGCGGCGCGATGACAAAAGAAATGCTGATAAAGATGAAACTGGCCGGGTGCGGTTCTTTAAGTTTTGGCATTGAAAGCGGCTCGCAGAAAGTGCTTAAGGACATGAGGAAACCGTTTACTATAAAAACCGCGGAAAGATTGATAAGAGATGTGTCAGAAGCAGGCATCGTCATGATAGGGGGGTTTATCGTGGGTTTTCCTACTGAGAGCAAAAAAGATTTTGAACAAACCCTGAAATTTCTAAAGAGGAACGCCGGATATTTATATATAGCTGACCCGAGCGAGACCTTTTGTTCCATAGATGAAGGCACTTATCTGTCCGGGCATTCGCAGGAATTCAATGTCCCAAGCGGCAGCCACATGCTTTTCTGGAGCACTTTTGACGGCAAAAATGATTACCCGGAAAGGGCAAAAAGGTTCAAGAGGTTTGTTCAAACAGCGGGTTTGTTGGGTATAAGGCTCGGGAACAGCGGCAGATCAGGCAGTTATTTTAAGACAGTTAATTCAAAAGCATGATAGCAGAACAAATAACGATTCAGGTTAAATATATTTGTTTTAAGATGCAAATATAAAAAATATAAGTATGAGAGGTCTTATGTCTTACGTAGTTTTTGCAAGGAAGTACCGGCCGCAAACATTTGACGATATTGTAGGGCAGGAACATATATCGCGGACACTGAAAAATGCCATTTCCGAAAACCGCGTTGCCCACGCATATCTTTTCAGCGGGCCCAGGGGCGTAGGAAAGACCACTACTGCAAGGATACTTGCAAAGGCATTGAACTGCAAAGAAGGGCCTACCGATAAACCCTGCAACAAATGTTCAAATTGCACTGAGATAGTGGCGGGAAATAATGTCGATGTCCAGGAAATCGACGGCGCATCTAACCGCGGCATTGACGAGATACGGGCTTTAAGAGATAACGTAAAATTTGCGCCTGCTTCTTCAAAATATAAAATCTATATCATAGATGAAGCCCACCAAATAACTGACGCGGCTTTTAACGCCCTTCTTAAAACGCTTGAAGAGCCGCCCCCTCACGTAGTTTTTATACTTGCAACTACGGAAGCTCAAAAGATACCGGTGACTATACTTTCGCGCTGCCAGCGGTACCGTTTTAAGCTGATTTCCTCAAAAGAAATAATCGCCCACATAGAAAAATTAATGAAAACAGAAAAATTCGAGATCGAGCAGGAAGCTTTACGGGTCATTACGGAATCCGCAGGCGGGTCCTTGCGCGACGCCTTAAGCCTGCTTGACCAGGTCGTTTCTTTTACCTCGGGAAAAGTCACTTTCAAAGATATGGAAAACCTCCTGGGTTTCCTGCCTAAAAAGATAGTATGTAGTGCTGTGACCTGCATAGCCCAAAGAGATTCCGCAAATATCCTTTCTTTGATAAAAGATATTTCGGAACAAGGATACAGCCTGGTACAGTTTGCAAGGGATTTAAGGGAACATTTCCGGCATCTTCTCTTGTATAAATTGAACAAGGACGTTCTTGAGGTTACAAAGGAAGAAGAGGAGCTGTTGAAAAGCCAAAAAGAATTATTTTCAAGCGATTGGCTTATAAGGACAGGGAACATCCTGTCTAAACTGCTTGATGAAATGCGCTGGAACGCACAGCCAAGGCTGATATTGGAGCTTTATCTGTTGAGGGTAGCCCAGCCTTATGCCTCTGTGTCCGAGTTAGTTGAAAAGCTTGAGAACCTGGAAAAAAACCTCCCAATGACAGATGAACCGGAAAAGATACAGCAGATAAAGGAAAAGATGAAGATAAAGGTAGAGATAAAGGAAGAGGAAGAAACAAAAGATAAAGCTAAAGAAGAGGCACAGGCGAGTCCAATTATTTATGATAAAGATCAAATGAGCTTATGGAAAAACGTTGTATCAGAGGCAAAGCTTGCAAGCCCCCACCTAGGGAGTGTTTTGTCGGAAGTTTTAATAAAAGGGGTGACAGGGGCCAAAATAAATTTGGCTGTAAGAAGCAATTTCCAGCAGGAAAGCATAAAACGCAACCAGGAGTTGGTTGAAAAAATAATAAAAGATATTTTCGGCAGTGAATTAAGGATCGAAACCGTTGTGGATGCAGATATACCCTCGCTGTCTTTTGAAGGACAAGAGGAAGGAATAGTCATAGATAAGGAAAACAGCCCTGCCCCAAGCAGCGATATGTACAGGCTTGAAGATGCTGTTATTGACGAAGAGAATATACCTGCTGATGTGAAAAGGGTATCCGATAAATTTCACGGGAAGATTACAAAGAAAAGGGCATCTTCATAAAGATGTCTGATCCTTTTATAAGGTAAAAGAAATGAACAGGCCGCAGTCGATCGAACGAATGATAGAGTCCTTAAGAAAACTTCCGAGTATAGGCCCCAAGATGGCTGAACGCTTGAGCTACTATATTTTAAAGTCATCGGAGGCAAGCGTAGAAGACCTGATAAATTCGATAAGACAGGCAAGAGAACTCATACATCTTTGCGACCGGTGTTATAACTTGAGTGAAGAAAACCCGTGCCCTATTTGCAAGGATGAGTCCAGGGATGCCTCTATATTATGTGTTGTAGAAACTCCTCAGGACCTGTTAGCTTTAAGCCATGTAAAAAACTATGACGGGATGTATTTTGTCTTAGGAGGGGCGCTTTCGCCTCTTGACGGGGTCGGCCCTGCTGATATAAGGGTCAAAGAGTTGATTAACCGCATCAAAAATGATAAAATAAAAGAAATAATAGTAGCTACGGATACAGATTCAAAGGGTGAAACCACGGCATTATACCTTTCAGAACAGATAAAACCTCTAAACGTCAAAGTGACCCGCCTGGGATACGGCCTGCCTGTAGGCGGAGACCTAGAATATGCTGATGAGGTAACCTTGTCCCGTGCCATAGAGGGCCGGAGAGAAATGTAATTACAGATTGGGTAGACGGGAAACGGTAAATGGGAGACGGATAGATAATGATTTTTTCCTTCTACCATCTACCTTCTACCGTTTACCTTTTATTAATTTATAAAGGAGTTAATTTATGTCAGAAATGGTAGAAATAAGATGGCATGGAAGAGGCGGGCAGGGTGCAAAGACCGCTGCGCTTCTTTTTGCAGAAGCAGCGCTTGCTACAGGAAAATATATCCAGGCTTTCCCTGAATACGGGCCTGAAAGGATGGGTGCGCCTGTCCAGTCTTTTGACAGGATAAGCGACAAGCCGATAACTCTTCATTGCGGTATCACAGAACCGGATTTTGTGGTGATACTTGATCCGACGCTCATGGACAGCGTTGCCGTAACAGACGGTTTAAAAGCGAGCGGAAAAGTGATAGTTAACACTTCTTTTTCAGCCTCAGAAATTGCAAAAAAACTGGGAATTCCTTCAAGCCAGGTCTCTGTAGTAAATGCAAGCCAGATAGCCCAGGAAACAATAGGCATGAACATACCGAACACGCCTATGCTTGGAGCACTTGTAAAAGTCATTGGTAACCTTGATATAACTGGTGTTCTTGAAGATACAAAACACAAGCTTGAGCTCAAATTCAGGCATAAACCGCAGGTCATTGAAGGAAACCTTGCATCAATAAAAAGAGCATACGAAGAAGTAAAGAATGGATAAAATATCGTCATGAGTCATGAGTAGTGGGTCATGAGCCATTGACCCAAGACACATGGCCCAGGACACATGACAGGAGTTAATAATGAAAATCGAAGAGAAAAAACCAGGTTGGAAAGAGCTCCCGATAGGAGATATCCTTGAAGCAGGTACAGCAGCAAAATTTAAAACCGGCGACTGGAGAAGCGAAAGACCTGTGTGGAACGAGAAGTTATGCATACAATGCATGTTCTGCTGGATAGGGTGCCCGGATAGTTCAGTCGTGGTTAAAGACGGCAAAATGACGGGTTTTGATTATGACCATTGTAAAGGATGCGGCATTTGTGCAAAAGAATGCCCCGTAAAACCTGTCAAAGCTATATTGATGGAAAAAGAGAAAAAATAACAAACTGTTCTGAGTAATGAGTCATGGGTTATGGGTCTTGGACCCAAGACTCAAGACACACGACTCATGACCTTTTACTTTAAGGAGTTTACAATGGTTCAGACAACATCCAAATTAAGTAAGATAGTGGCAAAAACAGGAAATGAGATAATGGCAGAAGCGATGCGCCAGATTGCGCCGGACGTAGTAGCAGCTTATCCTATCACGCCTGCAACCGAAGTAGTACAGATATTCTCCCAGTTTGTTGCGGACGGAGTTGTTCCTACCGAGTTTGTCGCGGTTGAAAGCGAACACTCAGCTATGTCCGCATGTATCGGATCCTGCGCAGCAGGTGCAAGGACGATGACGGGTACTTCGTCACAGGGTCTTGCGCTTATGTGGGAGATGCTCTACATCGCAGCGGGCCTTAGGCTTCCTATAGTGATGGCAGAAGTAAACCGCGCGCTTTCAGCGCCGATAAACATTCACGGAGACCAATCGGACACGATGGGCGCAAGGGATGCGGGATGGATACAGATCTATTCAGAGAATTCTCAGGAAGCATATGATAATATGATACAGGCTGTAAGAATAGCTGAAAAAGCCAAGCTTCCCACAATGGTGACCACTGACGGTTTTATAATCAGCCACTGCATGGAAGTTGTTGAAACGCTGCCTGATGAAGAAGTAAAAAAATTCATAGGCGAGTATAAACCGGAAAGATACCTGCTTGATATAAAGAAGCCTTTTACTCTTGGGGCTCTTGACCTTCAGGATTACTATTTTGAACACCGTTACCAGCTTGCAAAAGGTATGGAAGACGCAAAGCCGATAATAATGGAAGTAGCGAATGATTTTGCTAAACAATTCGGCAGGCAGTACGATTTCTATGAAAAATATAAAATGGATGACGCTGAGGCCGCTATCGTTATCATCGGTTCTGCTGCTGGAACTGCAAAAGTCGTGATAGATGAACTTAGGGAAAAAGGTGTAAAAGCCGGGCTTATAAAAATAAGAACCTTCAGGCCTTTTCCTCACACCGAACTGGCAAAAGACCTATCAAAGCTGAAAGCTGTCGCTGTATTGGACCGCTCTGATATGTGTGCGGGCTCCTTCGGGCCTCTTTTTACGGAAGTCACATCAGCCCTTTATGCAAACCTGAACGGCAGCGGCCCCAAGATAGTAAACTATATATACGGCCTTGGCGGAAGGGATATAATGACGGGACATTTCACAGAAGTTTTTGAAAGGTTAGGCAAAATTAAGTCAGGCGAAGCCGTAGGAAAGTTATTGGAATATATAAACTTAAGATAATAAAATCAGTCCTGAGTATTGAGTTGTGAGTTATGTGTTTCTGACTCAAGACCCAAGACTCAAGGCTCACAACATTAAGAGGAGTAAATTAAATGGCTAATTTAAAAGAACTATGTAAAAAAGAAGATTTAGTGACGGGCGGACACAGGCTTTGTGCAGGCTGCGGAGCAGGTATCATAGCCAGGCAGGCTTTGCTTGCGTCAGGCGACAAAAATATAGTTGTTACAAGCGCGACAGGATGCCTTGAAGTCGCAACCACCATATTTCCCTATAGTGCATGGAAAACGCCGTTCATACATGCAGCTTTTGAAAATTCCGGAGCCACGTGTTCCGGCGTTGAAACAGCATACAGGAGCCTTAAGAAGCAGGGCAAGATCAAGGACGATATACATTTCATCGCGTTCGGCGGCGACGGCGGTACTTACGATATCGGCTTGCAGTCACTCTCAGGTGCTATGGAACGGCGCCACAAGATGCTTTACATCTGCTATAATAACGAAGCTTATATGAATACCGGCATACAAAGAAGCGGCGCTACACCTAAAGGCGCGCATACAACAACAGCTCCTACTGGAAAAGTAAAGCAGGGAAAAGAACAGGTGCGAAAGGATTTGACAGCGATTATGGTAGCTCATGAGATACCTTTCGCTGCTCAGTCGGCTGTAGGTTACTGGAACGATTTTACGACAAAAGTTCAGAAAGCCCTGGATGTTGACGGACCCAGTTTCATAAATATATTACAGCCCTGCAGGCTTGGCTGGGGATATAAACCGGAAGACACGATGCTGCTCGGCAGGCTCGCAGTAGAAACATGCATGTGGCCTGTTTATGAAGTTGAGAACGGCAAATATAAAATTAACATAAAACCCAAAGTGAAAAAGCCGATAACCGAGTTTTTTGCCCCGCAGGTAAGGTTCAAACACCTTCTTAAAACAGAGAACAAGGCCCTCTTGGACCAGATACAGAAAGAAGTTGACGAACGCTGGGAAAAATTGCTGAAGCTTGAGAGTTGTTTCGCATAATTGACAAACAAAAATCAGATAAGTAGAATATACCAAATCAGTTATGAGTTGTGAGTAGTGAGTTCCTGGTACAGGTTCGGAAATGAGTCTTGAATTTAGTTTTGAAAAACTTGAAGTATATAAAAAATCTATAAATTTTGTTGATAGAATTTATATAGTAACAAAGTGTTTTCCTAAAGAAGAAACATTCGGACTCACGAATCAAATTAGGCGAGCTTCTGTCTCTATAGCATTAAATATAGCTGAAGGTACTTCCAGGAACGGGAAAGATTTTACTAGATTTCTTGATATAGCTAAGGGCTCTGTGTTTGAATGTGTAGCAATAATACAGATATCAAAAAATCAAGGGTACATCCAGGAAAAAGATTTTTTGTTGTTAAAACAAGAGCTAGATGCGATATCGAGAATGCTTAGCGGCTTAAAAAACTCGGTTAATTAATTTTTTACTCAAGCAACACAGAACACAATACACATAACTGTAGTTGAGATTCTGGCGTAGCTCAATGGATGCGTGTCCTGACGAATAAGTCAGGACAGGTACGCAGGCCGCCGAGACGGTGAGGCGGCAGGAGGAGCAAGCTCCAACGTTGAGCAAATCAAAGAAAGCTAAAAAAATAATAGATATAATAAATAACCGTGTTTGATTCTGGCGTAGCTCAACGGTGGAGCATCCGGCTGTCAGTAGGCAGCTTTCCCGTGAAAGCGGGATTGAAAAAGTGGGTGAATTCAGGGAACCCTGATTACCGCAAGGTGTAAGGCAATCCTGAGCCAAGCCCCGATATTTTTTCGGGGAAGGTGCAGAGACTAGACCGAAAGGTCGTAGTGCCAAATAATTGGTACGAAGCGCCCGCTCTCCTTATGTTGGAGAATGAGATAGTCCAAGCCTTAAAGAAATTTAAGGGACACTTGTAACCGGAGGGTTGTAGGTTCGAATCCTACCGCCAGAGTTTATTTTTTAAAACATATTGAAATATCAATAAGTATTAACTATTTACAAAATTGACCCCTGGTAGGACTTTGGTTGATTTTGCAATATGAAAGCAACAGGTTCGAATCTGTTGCTTTTTTGTTTATACCAATAGCTGTCTTTTAGTAATAAAGTCCTTGAAAATATGTAAAAACGGCGTATACTTATATTGATGATGTTGAATAGATAAAGGCAAACCCGGAGAAATCCGGGGACGCAAAGCCACGGGTTCTAACCATTTTTATGGAAGGATAGCCGGGTTACCGGGGTCAACATGTCAGTCTATAGAGGGGATAGGACTAATTTTTATTTATGTGTAAATTATTCCTATCTCTTTTTTTTATATTATAGAGAAACATTTTACTTGTAATGTTGAATAGATAAAGGCAAACTCCGAGAAATCGGAGGACGCAAAGCCACGGGTCCTAACCATTTTTGTGGAAGGATAGCCGGGTTACCGGGGTCAACATGTTCAAATACAATAGAGGTGGGACTAATTTTTTCTATTTGAATAAATTATTTCTATCTCTATTTTTTTTATTATATGGTTCTTATTCTGTTGTATTTGCCGGCTATGGAGTTATCTGTGGAATAGTGACGAAGTTGGACGGTGTGACAACAGTAGGCGGAGCAGTGATAGAGCTGGTGCAGTCTGGTGTAGTTAAGTACAGTGCTGTGTGTGATGGGAACGGTAATTATATGATGACAGTGGCGCCTGGTACGTACGATGTGAGGGCGTCATCGGCAATATACTACACGCAGACAAAGATCGGTACAGGGATAAGCAGCGGTGACAATGTGGTTGTGAACTTTGCATTAGCGCCGAAGGTGTATAGCGGTGTGATATCCGGGAAGATAACGAGTGCGGACGGGGTGTCGGCGATACCCGGGGGGCTGATAGAGGTAATGAAAGGCGGTGTAGTAAAGAAGTTCATGATGGTGGATTTAAGCGGGAACTATTCAATAGTAGTAGATACAGGCACATATGATGTAAGGGCATGTTATACAGGGTATCAGGAACAGATAAAGAGCGGATATGTAGTGACATCTACGGTGACGGTAAATTTTGCGTTATCGGTAGTAGTTCCAGATCAAAGCTCGACAAAACCGATAATCAGGACGGTAGCAGGTACGTTATATACAGGGAGCTGGGCAAACGGGATCTATGGACTTGCAGCGCAATTAGGCTCTGTAAATGGGATAGCTTCGGACGGGAAAGGTAATGTGTATATAGTTGAGGGTGATAATTATAGGGTGAGGAAGGTGAATGCAGCCGGGATAATAACAGCTTTTGCCGGGACTGGTGCAGAGGGCTATTCAGGTGACGGAGGTCCAGCGACATCAGCGATGATATATAGGCCGTGTGGAATAGCGGTAGACGTGACAGGGAATGTATATATAGCCGATTCTTATAACAATCGAGTAAGGAAAGTAGATAGTTCAGGGATAATAACGACATTTGCGGGCAACGGGTCTATGGGTTATTCAGGTGACGGAGGTTCAGCGACATCAGCGGCGCTGGCAAGGCCGTTTGGTATAGCGGTGGACGGGTCAGGGAATGTATATATAAGTGATAGTTATAATAACCGAATAAGGAAAGTGAACAGTGCGGGGATAATAAGTACGGTAGCAGGAACAGGTGAAGGAGGATATTCCGGTGATGGAGGTCCAGCGACATCAGCCAAGTTAAATCAACCTTACGGAATAGCTGTGGATGGGACAGGGAATGTATATATAGCTGATAACAGACGAATAAGGAAAGTGGATAGTACAGGCATAATAAGTACATTTGCAGGGGCAGGAGGTTCCGGGTATACAGGAGATGGCGGGATGGCGACATCTGTTAACTTGGATAGGGTTCAATGGGTGGCAGTAGACGGGTCCGGGAATGTATATGTAAGTAAACTTGGATATGATAGGGTAGGTAAAATAAATTCATCAGGCGTGATGACATATTTTGCAGGAGGAGGGTATAGTTCCGCAGACGGGATAGATCCTGCATTGTCTGAACTTATGAGTCCTTATGGGACAGTGGCAGTAGATTATTCCGGTAATGTGTATATTTCAGAATATTCTAGAAATCCCAGAGTGAGGAAGGTTGATCTTGAAGATCCGTCTGTCCAGTACGGCATAATTTGCGGCAGGTTAACGAAGCCAGATGGGACTGCGGCATCAGGCGTAGTTGTAGAATTGGTAGGATCGAATGATGTCAAATATAGAGAAACAACAGACGAGAACGGGAATTATTTACTAAAAGTAGCACCAGGGACTTATAATTTAGTAGCAGTATCTGAATGTTATTATGAGCAAATACAGACAGGCAATGTTGTAGCTAATGGCGATAACGTGATAGCAAATATGACGGTTTCTCAAAAACCTCAAATTGGCATGATATCAGGAAAAGTTACTAAAGCAGATGGTACAACAGAGTTAAGCGGAGTGATAATAAAAATATTACAATCAGGTGTTATAAAATCAAGTACAACGACGAATTCAACAGGCAACTATTCAATAACAATAGGGACAGGGACTTATGATGTAAAGGTATTTTCGACAGGATATTATTCAGACACGAAAACCGGATATAGTGTAACCAATGGTTCAACTGTAACGGTTAATTTTGCGCTTATTCAAATCCCACAAAAAGGAATTATTTTCGGCAAAGTAACTAAATCTGATTGTACAACAGTTTTATCAGGTGCGATAATTCAAGCATTACAATCTGGTTTTTTGAAATCAAGCGCCACAACAGATGGAAACGGGAATTATTCAATAACGGTTAGTACTGGGAGTTATGATATTAGTGCTGCATTATCGGGTTACGAGTCACAGACAAAGAACACCTATAGTGTAACCAAAGGTTCTACAGTTACAGTTAATTTTTCACTTATACAAATTCCACAAAAAGGGATAATCTCAGGTAAAGTAACAAAATTAGAAGGCATACCCATAAGCGGAGCATTAGTAAATGTATTACAGTCTAACATCATAAAATCCAACGCTATAACAAATGCATCAGGCGATTATTCGGTAATAATAGGAACAGGCACTTATGATATTGCCGTGTCATTTTCCGGATATCAAGCACAAGCAAAAAGTAATTATTTTGTGGCCAATGGTTCTACAATAACAGTAAATTTTGCACTTACTCAGATTCCACAAAATGGGATACTTTTAGGCAAAGTAACTAAATCTGATGGTACAACAGTTTTATCAGGTGCGATAATTCAAGCATTACAATCAAATGTTTTAAAATCAAGCGCTACAACGAACATAGATGGAAATTATTCAATCACTATTTGTACTGGTAGTTATGATGTTAGTGCATCATTATCGGGTTATGAATCACAGATAAAAACCGGGTATAGCATAACTTATGGTTCCACTGTAACAGTAAATCTTGAATTAACTCAAGTTTCTCCTCCTACCGATACTGCGCCGCCTGATGATAATCCAAATATTCCTCCAGAACCAGAAACTGGGCTCCAAGCGCTGGAAAATAAATGGTCAAGATGGGATCTTATGGCCTGGGGTGATGCTATTCTTGACATAGCATCTTACAATAAGAATATATACTTAAGCGGATATACAATTGGGAATTATGATGGAAATCATAACCATGGGAAAAAAGATGTTTTTTTAAAAAAATATGATACGGAAGGAAATAAATTATGGTCAAAACTGCTCGGAACAACAGCTAATGATATTGGTTTCTCGCTGGCAGTTAATAATACTGGCAACATCTATATTGCCGGGAATACTGAAGGAACTTACGAATTAAATACAAGTTCTGGTTCAGGTGATATATTTATTGCCAAATACGATTCGTCAGGCAATAATGAATGGGTCAGGCAAAAAGGAAGTTCAAATATAGACTATGCAAATGGCATAGCAATTGATAGTAATAACAATTTATATGTAACTGGATATACAAATGGGAGTATGGATGGGATTAAAAACACCGGAGGTAAGGATATATTCCTTATTAAGTACGATAATTCAGGAAATAGAAAATGGACCAAATTACTTGGTTCAACATTGGATGACATTGGACAATGCCTGACAATCGACAGATACAACAATATTTATATAGCCGGGTGCACAGAGGGCAATTTGAATGGTAATTTAAATGCTGGTGGAAAAGATATATTTGTTGCAAAATATGACGTTTCAGGAAATATGGTATGGTGTAAACAATTCGGCTCGCAGGTAGAAGATATTTGTAGTAAAGTAAAAGTCGACGGTGCAGGGAACGTTTACTTGTTAGGAACTACAGCAGGATTGTTTGATGGTAACAAAAATTATGGAGCCATTGATATTCTCTTAATAAAAATAGATCCATCCGGAAGTAAATTCTGGTCAAAACAATTCGGTACTACAAGCAGTGATATTGCAACCGGGTTAGCGATTGGTTGTAATAGTATCTACATATGTGGATTTACAAGAGGTTGCGTTGGAGTAAAGATTATTGGAGGAGTAGATTTCTTTATTCTAAAAACAGATCTTGCTGGAAATGTCTTATGTGTAAAACAAGATGGAAAAAATACTGATGAAACTACTTATGGATTAACTCTTGATGGATCTGAAAATATATATTTATCAATGAACAGTTCTGGCATGAAAGATGTTTCATTTAATGGAGAGGAATTTATTGGGAGTGGTGTTTACTGTAGTGCTGGGACTAAAGGTGGCACGCGGGCTTTTGCTACCGAGACTGGTTTATTGAAATACATTAAAATAAAGACACCTACTTTTGGAATAATTTCAGGTAAAGTGACAAAATTAGATGGCACTACAGCGATATGTGGGGCGATAGTTAATGCATCACAATCAAGTGTTGTTAAATCAAGTGCCACAACAAATGCAACAGGAAATTATTTAATAACTTTAGGTACCGGTACTTATGACCTTAGCGTCTCATCTTCAGGTTATCAATCACAGTTAAAAACCGGATATAGTGTAACCAATGGTTCTACTGTAACGGTGCATTTTTTGCTCCAACCGATGCAGGATACCACTGCTCCGTCCATTCCCATATTAACTTGTCCGCTTAATAATTGGGCAACCGCACAAACAACAATTAGTTTTGATTGGCAAGATTCTACTGATACAGTATCCGGAGTTGCTGGCTATGAACTGCAGCTTTCCACTAACAATCAATTCAAAGGTTCATATTGCATTACCACTTCTGTGGTTTCACAGATAAAACTTACTAATATTGTGCCGAACTCATATTATTGGCATGTAAGGGCGAAAGATAATAAAGACAATTATTCAGACTGGTCGGATGCAAGGTTATTGAATATTAAATTCATTCCCATACCTGTGCCAGCGGATAATGTTCCACCTGCCTCAATGACAGGGCTTTTAGCAAAACAGGGCAAGAATGAGGGGGAAATTATCCTCACTTGGTCAAGCCCGGGAGATGATAATTGGACTGGTGTACTTTCTTGCGGTTCTCAGTTTAGGATACAGTATTCAACACTCTCAACAGTAGGTTGGTCATACAAATCTGCTCAAATATCGGTATCGGTATCCAGTGGTTTGCCTAATTCAAGTACGTCATATACTGTTCAGGGGCTGGAGCAAGGAAAAGAATATTATTTTCGCAACTGGTATTGCGATGAAGTGCAAAACTGGTCTGAAGCATCAAATGTCGTAGTATCGAAAGCTCAAGTATATCAAGGGGTAACAGCTCCCAAATATTTCAACGGAAAAGCGCTTTCAACTAGCTCAATTCTATGGAAGTGGGAAGATACTACCAAAAATGAGAACGGGTATAAAATACTAAATTCATCACGGGTAATGGTTTCCGGAGAACTTGCTCCGAACACTACTTCATGGATAGAATCAAACCTTTTGCCAAATACATCCTATTTCCGTTATGCCCATGTCTTTAATCAAATTAATGCTTTAAATTCTGATCCATGCGTTGTATTTACACAGGCGAACATACCTTCCGGACTGGTTATTCTTAACAAGAACATAACATCCATTGAAATGTCTTGGAAAGGCAACGGAATATGTTACGCAGTTGAAAGATCTACAGACACTCTTGAGTGGACATATTCCAAAACATGGCAGGATAACTTATATGTTACAACTTATACCGATACCGGACTTGTAAGTGATACCTCATACTATTACAGAATACGCGCATACAATGGTGATAAGGAAATAACGGAGCCTTGCAAATATATAACTGTCAAAACCAAGAGAGCGCCGCCACAGCCGGTTTCAAACCTAACTACTGAATCATTGGATAACGCGAAAATCCTCTTAACCTGGGGTTTCTCTTCATCAGGTGATATTTCCCATTACAATATCTATTATTCAACTAATCCAGACTTTATTGATTTTTCTTCACCTAAAGGTGTTGTCAAAGGCACAGATGGGCAATGGATTTCTCCAAAACTTACTAATAAGGTAGTTTATTATTTTGTTGTACGCGCCCTGGATGCATACGAAAATGAAGAACAGAACAAGAACTTTGTGAGTGCAACGGCTCTGAAGAATGTGTCCGGATTGGTAAAAGCTGCTATTAAGACACCACAGAACGGAAAAAAAGTTTCAGGTAATTTGCTTATGGTCATGGCAGAAGTTGTATCCGGTGATATCGCAAATACTAAAGATATCCTTTTTGAATTTAAAACTGATGTTGAAACTGCCTGGCATAAAATTCCCGCTGCGAATGTCAACCATCCAAATCCGGATAATGATGCTCCGTATTTCATGCACTGGGATGTAAATAGTATGCCGCAGGGGAAGTATTTGCTAAGGGCTGTGGCATGCGATATTGAAGATGTAAACGACTGCTCGCCCGGATATATCACTATAGAAATTGATAATAGTGACCCCGACGTAATGGAAACCAAAGGTAATGACGGACAACAGGTCAAGAAAGAAAAAATAGATAATTCAATAGATACTACTGTAAAAATAGGTGATGAAAATACAAATGCGTTCACGCAAGTTATAATTCCAAACGGTGCAATTGATACTGTGGCGACAAAAATATTCGTAACGGTCAATCCCATAAACACAGTAGCTTTACCTGAAAACGTTGTTTCAATAAACGAGTATCGTGAAATAAAGCTTGATAACGGCGCAAAAGTCAGCGGCCAGGTGACCCTTGTTATCCCATACGATGATGATAACAATGATAAAATTGTGGATGGAACTGATATCCCGGTTTCAATTCTTAAAGTATTTGCCTACAGCGCAGAAACAAGGAAGTGGGAAAAGCTTCCCACACAGATAGACGCAGAAAATAAGACTGCAGCAGGTATAACAACACATTTTTCGCTCTTTGCCATTTTCAGCGCCCCGCCGCTAACCTATGATAACATAAGGGCTTATCCTAATCCGTACAAACCCGGCAAAGGGCATTCCTATATTAAGTTCGATAACCTTACAATGCACACAAGGATACAGATTTTCACTATTGCAGGTGAAATTGTTTTTGAAAAAGATGACATCAATATCGGAGAATATTCCTGGAATGTAAAAAATCAATCGGGAAATGATGTTGCAAGCGGCGTTTACATTTGTTTGATGATCAATGATAAAGGCGATAAGAAGATTGTTAAGGTAGCGGTAATACGATGAAAATAATAAAACTTCTTACTATCATTTCTATAATCATGTTGCCTGCTCTGGTTTATGCTGTTGACAATGATGCAGGAACGTCGAGCTTTCAGTTCTTAAAAATAGGTGTCGGGGCCAGGCAGGCAGCGCTGGGAGATGCTTTTAGTGCGGTTGACAATGATGTCAATGCCATATTCTGGAATCCTGCTGGTATTGGGCGCACAATCAAACCTCAATTGAGTTTCTCGCGTAACCAATGGCTGGGAGAAATCGATGAGCAGTGTGTTGCAGGCTGCTACCCTACACGGTATGGAACTTTTGGTGTAGGCGCCATGTATCTATCTATGAATGACCTTATTGGTTATGATATTGACTCACTGGGTAATCCTGTAAAAATATCAGATTTTACTTCCCGTGATATGGCAGGAATTATATCTTATGGCATTAAGGCCGGTAATCTTTCGTTAGGTGTTAATGCAAAAATGGTTCAGGAAGAAATAGAAACGATGGTAGCTAAAGGCTCACTAATGGATGCAGGGATACAGTTCCGGATAAAACACCACACAACACTGGGACTTTCAGTTCAAAATATAGGGCCAAGCATCAAATTTATAGAGAGATCTGAATCTGTTCCACTTAACATTAAGGCAGGTATTGCATCCAGGTTTATAAATGAGAACTTCCTTATTGTAGCAGATGTCAATAAATCCTCAGATGGAGAATTGCAGCCATGTGTTGGTGTAGAATACACCATTCATAATATAGTTGCTTTTAGAGCGGGTTATAACAACAAAAACTCTTTAAGCAGCGGTATAACTATGGGTGCAGGGTTTAGTTTTTCTGGCTGGATTATAGATTATGCATTCATCCCTTATGGAAACTTGGGTAATGTTAACAGAATAAGCATTTCGCTCAAGCTTTAATTTGTTTGCCGATTAATTTAGCCAATTGCTTGTAAAATCAAAGCTGTTTTGATTAGAAATGTCCCCGAAATAGGTTCGAACATCGTTCAGCCAGGGGAGTTTATTGCTTTAAGTTCCGACGATAAACCATCTATTTTCAGTCGATAAACGATTGGGAATGGATGGTTTATGTTGTTTTTGCGAAAAAGATTGTAAAGAGTATTGCTATAACCAGAAAAACTTCTACATTTAAGTTAGTGTAGTTAGTGAAGCCAGGCACGTTTCTTTATAAACATTACAAAATAATTGCTGTGTTGTTGGGAAACAAAAGGATATTGGAAAAAATTAGAAATAAATTATTGCCATCAATAAGTCAAGAAAATATTTATTCAATGTTTCTGGGTGAAAAATAGAAAGAAAGTAAAAACGGTGAAAACGCTGTCACCTATGCCGAAATGGTGCCGGCCCTCCTTCGTCCCGCTTTGCGGAACTACGGAAGGACACAGCATGACTTTTATAGGAGACTTTAGGGACATTGTTAGGAAATACGGTATTGAAAATCCAGGGACGGTTTTGATGAAAGCATATATTCTGATAGTCGCTTTGTTTGCCTTTCCGTCAATTGTGACTGGCGCGCAGAAGTTGCCAGATATTAAGACTGTTGATTACGTGGATATAAACCGCTATATGGGCACATGGTACGAGGTCGCCAGGATAACCCACTGGTTTGAGAAGGGGTTGGTGAGCTGTACGGCCAATTACAAGCTGCTCGACAACGGCAAAGTGCAGGTATTAAACACTGGTCACAGGCGCACGCCTGACGGTAAGATAAAACTCGCGCGTGGCAAAGCCTACGTTGCCGACAAACAAACTAATGCCAAGCTGAAGGTCACTTTTTTCTGGCCGTTCTATGGCGATTATTGGATAATCGAGCTGGGGAAAGACTACGAGTACGCAGTGGTCGGCGGGCCGGGCCGGAAATACTTTTGGGTGCTATCACGAACGCCTGACATGTCGCCCGAAGTGTACAATGCCATCATTGAAAAGGCGAAGGCTCAGGGTTACGACCTAAGCAAAATCGAGAAGATGCATTAAAATAAAAACATGAGATATTTGGGTTTATGACGTAATATCGAAACTGATATATTTTGTAAAGTTGCTGAAAATAGGTGAAATATAATGATAACTGTTAAGGAGAATACTACGCTAGTGGGGGTGTCCGAACTGCGGGACAATTTGGATAAAATACTTAACAAGACTAGGGAAAGTCTTGTTATTATTGAAAAAAGTCATAAACCGGTTGTGGTATTAATGTCAAATAAGGAGTACAATAAGATGACTAAGATGGTTAAAATAGCCGAAGATATAATTCTTGGGGTCATTGCAAAGGAAAGGTTATTGAATAGCAAAAATGAAGATTTCGTTGATATAGAAAAATTAATATAATCATGGATGAAGAGCTCCAGAGCTAGTTAATTAGTTTAGTGAGCAAAGAATTTGACATAAGACTTAAAAATTAAAAACAATATTTAGTAGTAGACTTTAAAATAAAGTAAAGGAGAAAAACCATGGGTAAAGACCAGAAGGCAAGAAAAGAAGTAAAAAAGACAGCAGAGAAAACATTGAAAGAGAAAAGGCTTATAAAAAAAGCAAAAAGAGAAAGCAGATAATTCAATAGTTAGTAAAATGGATCAATGCAAGGCCATTTATGCATCCAATCGGGAATCACACTAGAATAGTTTAATTTATTTATTCAAATAGTCTAGATGATCTGTGTTGAAAAAGATAGGTAGCTACCACGCTGAGATTAACAAATTTCTACAATATAGAAAAAATAGCTTGACAAAATGATGTTTTTGAGTTATAATTTCTGTAAAGGAGAAAATATGAAAATAAATGATAGATTAAAAGCTATTCGTTCGGCTTTTGGTTTTACACTACAAGATGTTGAAAAATCAACAGGAATTGGTGTTTCGTCACTAAGCGATTTTGAAAATGATAAAAGAGAACCCTCTTTGAGTCAATTAAATAAGTTGTCAAAATTATATGAAAAACCACTTACATTTTTTCTTGATGTTAATAATGTGCCTGAACCTATTATATTGTGGAGAAAAACGCCCGAAGATTCAAAACGTATGAAAATGGAAGCAAAATTTACTACATTATGTAAACAATACAAAAACCTTGAGGTTTGGACAAAATCGGCATGTGTGAACAGTTTTAATGTATTATTTGCGCAAGTCTTTCCTAAGGATTACAACGAAGTAAGAAAACTTGCTGTTCAAACAGGCAAGCAGCTGGATTTGGGTGCCCATCCTTCATTGAGCTTATTAAAGGTGCTGGAAGAAGTGTATGGTCTCAAAATATTTTACAACCCACTGGGAGATGATGCTTCATCTGCCTGTTTCTATACAGATGAGTTTGGGCCGGCAGTAATGTTAAACAGCGACAGCAAACAATGGAGGCGTAATTTTGATTTAGCTCATGAACTGTTTCATCTAATTACATGGAAGGTTCGGCCTGTGTCTGAAACTCCCAACACACCTATGAAAGATGAAGAGACATTTGCTAATCATTTTGCGAGTGCTATTTTAATGCCTGAAGAATCACTGAGAAGTGCGGTTGAAAGCTGCGTAAAAGATAATAAAATAAGCGTCGACAGTTTGGATGCTATTGCAAGACAGTTTGATGTTTCGGTTGAAGCATTGTGCTATAGGCTTCCTTATATTTTCAGTATTAATCCAGATGGAATTAAAGAATTGATAGAAAAAACAAAAAAGTACTCGAGATTGCCTATAAGAGAAAGTGAAACACCGCCGCCGGATTTGCCTTCAAGATACAGAGCTCTTGCTGTAACAGCTCTTAATAACGGTGAAATATCTTCTCAACAATTCGCTAATTATATCGGTATCAAGATATCTGAAATTGATGAATATTACATCCCCGGAGAATCAAATGCCATCCAAATCAATACTGGTTCTATGTGATACCGGGGTAATTATTGAAGCATTTAGAACAAGCTCATGGGATATATTAATCGAGAAATATGATATTCTTATATCTCAAGCAATTGTGGATGAGATATATTATTATAAAGATGATGCTGGCAATAAGCATGATATTGTGCTTTCCGGTTATGTCTCAGCCAATAAGATTAAAGTAGTTGATGTTACATATTCGGAAACTATAGAATTTAAAAATAAATACAACCCTGTATATTTCGAAAAATTAGATTCGGGAGAATTGAGTTTGTTATGCGTATTATTTAAAGATTTATCTCAAGAGTTTTTAATTTGTTCAGGAGATGCAATTGTGTATAAGGTGCTTGGAAAACAAAGATGTTCTGAAAAGGGTATTTCTCTTGAAGAATTATTGCAAAAAGCAGGTTTTACAAAGCCACTTAAACAACAATTCAAAAAACAATTCAGGGAAAATTATTCTCAACAGGGGTTATCAGATTCGTTTTTATAATTAAAAAGTAAACTATTTCCAGGAACTTGCTTAAAAACGTCGAGTTGCTATTGTTGTCCTGAATATAGGGATACCTATTGCAGCTCGATTTTTATTTTAAGGAGGTATAAAAGAGGTGGAAATGGCTCTGATTCAGAATTTAAATAAATTGTTTTATAGATTACTTAATATGGAACCTGTGAAACAGAGTACAATAACTTCAAAATTAAGCAGAGATAATCATTATATTCCAATTTGGTATCAAAGAGGATTTATTCTGCCTGGAGAAAATGATTACTTTTATTTAGATTTATTGCCAAAGAAAATACAACTACCAAATGGTAAAATTAAGATATTGAATGAAGTTCGAAAACAATATCCTAAAAGTTGTTTTTTTGAAAAAGATCTATATACAACATCATTTCTGTTTTTTCTGAATGATGAAATTGAAAAAAAATTATTTAGTAATATAGATAATAATGGGTCTAAAGCTGTAAAAGCAGTAATAAATAATAATTTCGCAGAATTGCATCATAATTTTATTAAATTCTTTGAGTATTTAGACATACAAAAGTACACGATGGACTTAATATATGTTTAAAGCTTACAATATCTCAAACTGAGCAGATTTAAGATGATGCAATCTTTACCTAAATTGCTATTCAATTTCACCAATTCGTTGTAAAATCAAAGCGATTTTGAATAGAAATGTCTCCAAAACAGGTTCGAACATCGTTCAGCCAGGGGAGTATTTTGCCCCAGATATTCCACCAAAAGTGGAGTAGCTGGGGCAATCTATTTGCTGTAAGGATTCGAAGTTGCAACCCGGAGGGAACCCACTAGTGTCCAAACGTTTTAGGTATTGATCTTTGAAATAACTAAGTAAATTCAATGCATTTTAGAGCACAAAAATATTTTACGATTTGGATTCGAATTTTCATTTATGCCATACTGTAATAAATATGTTACTTGGAGGCATAGATGAATTGTAATAAAATAATATTTATTTATAAACTGCCGAGGATTAAATTGAAAAATGGCAATTCTAAATTATTCTGGATTGCCCGGTCAAACCGGACAATGACAAAATAAATAATTTTATATATTTTTCTATTAACTTTTAAAAGAAAACTCATATTCGTAGATTTACCCCCAAACTTTTCCTACTTCATAAACAGTATTTTTGCTTGCTTCTTAAGTGGTAAAAAAGATAAAATTATAAAAATATGTCCATAGAAAATCAAGGCAGGCACTAAAATCATAAATGAAAATGGCATTATTTAAGCGTTTACTCTTAATATTTGTTGGCATATTTATCGGGCTTCTTGCCGGTGAGTTATGTTTGAAGATTTTTAAAGGCGTCCCTCCTGTAGCAGCAAGGTCCAAAACCGATCATTATGATGACATTTATTGGAAATACGTTGATATTTATGAGCCGTATTTTAAGAAGAACAATAAAACTCATGTTTATGAAACACAAAGGCCGTTTGCTTTTAACAATTCTAGTTTTCCTGCCATAAAACCTGCAAATGAAAAGAGGATTTTTATTATTGGAGAATCGGTCGCAGGGCGTTTTGAAAGTGAAAAGGAGTATTTTGAGCATAAACTTTCAAGCCTTTTACCTTATTATAAATGGAGTATAATAAACTGCGGCATGCCTGGCTATGATGCTTACCGGATCAAGCTGATAGCAAAAGAAATTGTAAATTACAAACCCGACCTGATAATCTTAATGATGGGAAATAATTGTCCTTTTGTGCCAGAAACAATAAATCATTGGAAGTATAAATATGCCATATTAGGCTCTTTCTGGGTTACAAGCATAATAACTGACCGGTTAAAACCTTCCTTAGATATCAGAAACAAAGGCCTTGAATATTTTTGCAAAGAATTATATGAAATGATAGGTATTGCCAAAAGCCGAAGCATACCCTTGCTAATATCTACCCTGCCTAATAATATCAAATTAGTTAATTATCAATATGATACAGATGAAAAAAAATTCAAAAACTATTGGCTATTGTGGCATAGGCCTCAAATGATATTCAATAATAAGAGCAACGATGATATTTCCCGCGCAAAAGCCCTTGAAAATATGGGAAAAAGTCATGAGGCGGAAATCTTGTACAAAAGACGAGGGTATCGCAATTTGGGAGCATGGAAAAATAATCTAATTTTAAAGGAAGTCGCAGGAAGAGATAGGAATGTTATGCTCTTTGATTTTGAAAAATACTTGATGGAGATCGGAAAGAAAGAGTCTACGGGTTTTGATTATTTTTCCGATAAGGTGCATTATTGGCCTTATGTTTACAGGTTGTATGTTGACAACCTGGCAAAAGCAATATACCAGTATAACGATGCAATGTCTAAAAATATCCTTGATAATAATATGAAATGGAGAAAAGAAGGCTTTGCTGAAGTTAAACCTGAAGATGTCCTAAAACATAACAGGATGGATTTGATAGGAAAGGCAAAAAAAATATTGAACGGAGAAGAGAGAGTTAATAAAAATTATGATTTTGCCGCGCTAGTTCAAATGTTAGTGGCGGCGTATAAAACCGACCCTGAGGTTTTTGAGGGCATGAAGTATTTAAATAAAAAATCTGAACTGCAAGATGATGAGTGTTTTAATCTGGTATTAACAGCAGAGGCGCTAAGGCTGGTGAAAAAATATCATGATGCCATTAGGTGTTTAAACGCGGGGATAAGAATGAAAGACAGCGAATATCTTGGGTATTTTATCAGGGGACTGGTGAAATATGAAATGAATGACCGCCAAGGCGCTGAAGCGGATTTTAATAAACTTCATGAGCTAAAACAGGGTTACGGGTGGGTTAAGGTAGTTTCTCTTGATTCGTTCTCGGAAAACGGTCAATTGTGATCCAAAAATCAATAGCCGGATATTGGACAATTATTAATTTATTTAGTAAAATAGCCTCTTGAAATAAGAGAGAACTATGGCAAAAAATCTACTATCAATCTTTGACCTGTCATCAAAAGAAATATGGTCGCTTTTTGGTCTTGCTAAAAAGGTCAAACCTCATAAGCATTTGAACCGGCTTGCCGGTAAAACTCTTGGACTTATATTCGAAAAACCTTCTACAAGGACTTCTGTTTCATTTTCAGTTGCGATGTTCCAGTTGGGTGGTTTTCCTTTGATATTGGATGTGAAGAATATGCAGTGGCAGCGGGGCGAAACGGTCCAGGATACAGCAAGGGTCCTTTCAAAGTACATTGACGTAGTTATGTTCCGGGCGTTAAAACACTCGGATGTGGAAGCTTTTGCGTCTTCATCGACTATACCCGTGATCAACGGCCTTACTAACAAAGAACATCCCTGCCAGATACTCGGAGATCTACTGACCCTGATAGAAAAAAGAAAAATAAGCTCAGCACAAGAACTGCGGAAAATGAAAGTAGTTTTTATGGGCGACGGGAACAATGTCTCAAATTCCTGGCTTGGCGCAGCTGCTATAATGGGGTTTAATTTTATTCTTGTGGGGCCAAAAGGATACGGCCCTGATAAAGAGATTTTAGCAAAGGCCCTTCCTCTATCAAAAAAAACGGGTGCAAAAATTGAAATAAGCGATGACGTGCGCCGTTCAGTAAAAGGCGCAGACCTTATTTATACCGATGTCTGGACGTCTATGGGTGCAGAAAAGGAAGAAAAGAAAAGAAAAGTTGTATTTAAACCCTACCAGGTAAACTCAGAACTCTTAAAACTTGCCAAAAAAAACTGCCTTGTAATGCATTGCCTCCCTGCTTTCAGGGGCCAGGAGATAACAAGCGATGTCCTTGACGGGCCCAGCTCTGTAGTGCTTGACCAGGCAGAAAACAGGCTTCACATACAGAAGGCGATATTGATACATTTGCTTAAACCTGAGAAATGATCAAGAACTATCATACACATAAACCAAAAATAAATCCTCAAACCTACATCTCAAAACATGCTCTGGTAATAGGAAGGGTCACTCTTTCAAAAGACGTTTCCGTATGGCCCGGCTGCGTTTTAAGAGGTGACGTAGAAGAGATACTGGTAGGAGAGCGTACTAATCTTCAGGAGGGCGTATTAGTTCATCCGAATCATTCAAAGCCGGTAATAATAGGCCAGGGTGTAACAATAGGGCACGGTGCTATTATACACGGCTGTAAAATAGGAGACGGATGCCTTATAGGCATGGGTGCGGTCATTCTTGACGGTGCTGCCATAGGAGATGAGTGTATAATAGGTGCGGGAAGCATCGTTACTGAAGCTATGCATGTAAGTTCAAAAAACCTGGTCCTTGGCATGCCCGGAAAGATAGTCCGGCAGGTTAAGGAGGAAGAGATAAAAAGAATAAGAAAGAATACCGAAGAATACGTACAGCTTGCCAGAGTTTATAAGAAAAGTAAAATTTGACCATGACAAAAATCAGGTCACCTTTTGAAATTTATAGAAAACTATTCAAAGATTTCGGGCCGCAAGGCTGGTGGCCTGTTACAAGAACAGGTGAAGCTAAAGAAAAAAACAAGCCCGCATATTACCCATTATCATATAACAGGGATACAGAAAATAAAAAATTTGAAATTTGCCTTGGCGCGATCCTAACTCAGAATACTTCCTGGAAAAACGTGGAAAAGGCCATTGTTAACTTAAATTCTAGTAATATATTAAGCGTAAATAAAATTAACAGCGTAAAAAAAAGTTATCTTTGTAGGCTTATCCGGCCTTCCGGATACTATAACCAGAAAGCAGAAAGGCTAAAGGCCTTCTCGTCGTACATATTAAAAAAATATGAAGGCAAAATAAGCCGGCTCTTTGATGAAAACACGGAAGCGGCAAGGAAAGAGCTGTTGTCTTTATCGGGCATAGGCCCGGAGACTGCTGATTCGATGCTTCTATATGCGGCGAATAAACCGGTATTTGTGGTTGACGCATATACGCTGAGGATAGGTAAAAGGGTAGGCTGGTTTGGGGACGGGAGTAAAGGCGAAGAGGGGCATATAACCGGCAGAAAGGAAAAAGATTACGATATAGTACAGCGGTATTTTCTTAAAAAACTGCCGGAATCTTTTAAGGTCTATAATGAGTTCCACGCTTTGCTTGTAGAGTTAGGTAAGAATTATTGCAGAAAAAAACCTCTTTGTACCGGCTGCCCGATAAGGCAAATGTGCAAATATACAAAAAGGAAATTGCCCGCCTACGCTAACCGTGTTATCAATCCCGCTAAGCGGGATGGCTATTCGCCATATTGATAACACAGCTTCGGCGGGTCACCTGAAATTTGTGAAAATTTTATATTATTTGAGTAAACAGCAATATTGTGAAATTTTAAAATAACAGTGAGGTAAATTTTCAGGTGAAATATATAGTGGTTTTTATTACCTGTGCAAATAAAAAAGAAGCTGATAAAATAGCAAACCTTCTTGTAAAAGAAAAGCTTTGCGCCTGCGGTAATAGCCTAAAGGGTGTGAGGTCAATATATTGGTGGAAAGGCAAAATAGAAAAATCTAATGAAGTGCTTTTGCTATGCAAATCAGTCAAAATTAAACTTGATAAAATAATAAAAAGGGTCAAAGAACTTCATTCATACGATGTTCCTGAAATAATAGCTTTGCCGATACTTGGCGGGAGCAGGGATTATCTTAAATGGATACGAAATTCAGTGAATAATAGATACTGTAAATTATTAACAAACTAATGTTGTTCTTTAAATTCTAAATCCTAAACTCTAAACCCTAAACAAATTCAAAACTCAAATAACCAAAATAAAAAACAACAGGATTTTGTTTAGTATTTTAAGTTTTGAACATTTGAATTTATTTAGAGTTTAGGATTTAGTGTTTAGAGTTTTATCTACTATTCATTATCAATTAAGGGCTAACTTATGTTTCCGGCTTTATACTATGTTCAAAAAGACAAAGATACCATAAAATGCCAGCTTTGCCCGCACGGGTGTGTCATAGGAAATGAAAAAACCGGTATTTGCAGGGTAAGGAAGAACCACTCGGGAAAACTTTTTTCCCTCACTTATGATAAATTTACATCGATTAACCTTGACCCGATAGAAAAAAAACCGCTTTATCATTTTCATCCGGGAACATATATACTTTCCGTAGGTACAATCGGGTGCAATTTCGCATGCGACTTTTGCCAGAACTGGGAGATATCGCAGGCCAGTTTTAACGGCATTCAAACAAGGACCTTGACCAAGGAGTTTGCCCTAAAATATGCAATTGAAAATAACTCTATCGGCATAGCTTATACCTATAATGAACCGTTGATGAATTATGAATGGGTGCTCGATACATCAAAGCTTTTTAAAGAGAAGGGCCTGAAAAATGTGCTTGTCTCAAACGGTTTCATCAATGAAGAACCCTGGGAGAAACTCGTACCGTTTCTCGATGCGGCAAATATAGACATAAAATCGTTCAATGACGAGTTTTATAAAAAATACTGCAAAGGAAAACTCGCTCCTGTTTTAAGGTCAGTAGAGACCATGGTCAAGATGAAGAAACATGTGGAAATAACGACCCTCCTTATTCCAGGTGAGAACGACAGTGATGAGGAAATAAGAAAGCTTGCCGGCTGGTTAGCCGGTTTAAACACCGAGATACCTCTTCATTTTTCAAGATATTTCCCGAACTATAAGATGAATATTCAAACGACCGGCATTGAAACCTTAAGAAGAGCCTATAAAATAGCAAAAGAGAAGCTGAAGTTCGTCCATTTAGGGAATGTCTCAAACTCAGAGCTTTCATGATAATCCTTGCTTCGTCATCACCCAGGCGCTTTGAACTGTTAAAGGAGTGCGGTTTAAAATTCAAGGTTATCCCAGCCAGCATAAAAGAAAATACCAGGTATAAAAATCCCGCAAAAATAGTTGAAAGGCTTTCTTTAAAAAAAGCGTTATTTGTCGGAAATAAATTAAAAGACGGCCTGGTAATAGGGGCCGATACTATAGTCGTTTTAAAGGGCCGGATAATCGGAAAGCCGAAGGACAAAAAAGATGCATTCAGGATCTTGTCAATGTTAAACGGCACCTATCACAGGGTTTACACAGGGGTCGCTGTAGTCGATGCAAAAACGCTGAAATACAAAGTAGGCCATGAAGTCAGCCGCGTTAAAATGAGAAAATTGAGCAAAGAGGAAATAAATAATTTTACCGGTAAACATATGGATAAAGCCGGGGCTTATTCTGTCCAGGAACAGGAAGATGCCTTTGTAGAAAAAATCGAGGGCGATTACTATAATGTGGTCGGGCTGCCTTTAAGAAAACTTGCCGCTTTATTACGGGCCTTTAAGATCAAGCTGACAGTAACAAAGAAAATATACCGACCGGGGAAATTATCCTAATCCAACATGGATTCTAATAACCAACCGTCATTGAGAAAACCACACAACGCCATAAATAAGATCATAATCGGAAATTTAATTGCCGCTGCTATTATAATAAGCACTGTCTGGGCAAGTAATTTGATAATCAGGAACAATTACATGCCTTTAAATGACCTTTATTTAGACTGGCTGCTTAACGGGAAAAACTATTTTGTCGAAGCTTATAGGTCCGAAAAAAATCCGGCAATACTGATGAGGACCAACAAAGAATTAATTTCCATGGACAATACTCCAGAAAGCTTCAGCAGAGAAAAAAAGCCAGGGGCTGTCCGGATTTTCTGCGTAGGAGGTTCAACGACCGGAGGCTGGCCGTTCCATAAATATTTATCTTACCCGAGACTGATGTCCTTGTATTTAAAGGACCTCTTGCCGGATAAAAGAGTAGAAGTTATAAATGCAGGTTTTATGCGTTCGGATTCCTTCAGCGATATTTCTCTTGTTAAGGAAATCCAAAATTACCAGCCCGATCTTATAATCCTTTATGAAGGCCGCAATGAAGAGCCGGGCATATCCCTCCATTCCTTAAAGCAGTTATGGCTTATGAAAACCTATCTGTTTATTTTACGGAATTTTCATGTCTTTAGTAATTTAAAGAAAAGCTTTAACAACGAATTTAACGGGGCACAAGGCATCAGGGACCTTGTGCAAAAAATGGATAAATCCAACGAAAATAAACTGCGGAATTTTATTTTTAAAAATATAATGCTTATAAATGAAACAGCAAAGGCGAATAAATGCAGGATTGTATTACTAACACAGGTTATGCACTCATCTGAGCGAAACAATGGTTCTGTTATGAATTCCATTAACGGCTGGCTTAAGGAGTTATCAACAAAGAATGGTATTTTACTGATCGATATAAATGAAGCGTTTAAGAACTCAGTGATACCCGAAGAAGAACTTGTAATTCCGTTCAGTGTACACCCTGATTATAGGGGGTATGCTTTAATGGCAAAAACAGTTTGTCTGGTGCTGGCAGATGAGAATATCATCGCAAGCAAAAACAAATGGGAGTGGAAGAATTTAAAAGACGATACCTATTACTTTGACAAGCTTAGATTTACGCCTGCCTTTATTAATGAAACATATTACAAGAGGGTTTTGGGATTATCTAAGATAACAGATTTGAATGGTTTTGAAAAAAAATACCGGCAAATGGCCAAGGATTTTGTAAAAAATAACAGTACTAAATAGTGAAACCCATCCGGCAGGAGCCGAAGGATGGGTTTCATCCCGCAATGGCGGGATTGACTCTGCTTAGTACTTACAACTTACTGCTTATAACTGTCTTTACGATTGGCCTTTTTCTATCTCGTTTAAATGCACTTTTATCTTGACTGAAATATTCAACTGTTTGAACCATTCATTAAAGACCATCGCAACTTTTTCCTGCCTTAAGTTTTTTATAAATTCCTGCCTTTGTGCCTCAAACTTGGACATGTCCCCGCGGTTAGCTCTCATATATTCAAGGCGGATCTCGGGTTCCGTCAACCTGACGCTCGAAGCGATAAGGTACCTTAATTTAAATACAGCTATTTGCCTTTTTCTTGATTCTTCAAACTTTTGCGGAGTTGTACGGAGTATCTGATTCAATACGTTGTAATAGGCGAACCTGTCAAACTGCCCGTTTTTTTGAAAACCGGGATAGCTGTTAATATCCGCGGCGATCTCGCCGTCCGAAACCTTTATGCCGTATTTAAGGGACTCCTGATAGAAAACCTCTTCCTGTATCAAGTCCTGCACAACTTCCTGCTTTTTGGTTTTCAGGATGTCATCGGTTACTTCCGTGTTTTTTTTGCGCATGTTTTCCACTACTCTGTTATACAAGTTGTAATAGGTCGTGTAGGGGATCTGGACGCCGTTTACTTCAGCGACTGCATCGCTTGCTGTTTTTCTTCCAAAAAAATAACTTCCAAAACCTACAAAAGCACCTGAAAGAAATCCCAGTATGGTTATCGCGAATATGGTAGTCCTATGTTTACGCAAAAAATTCATTATCATTGGTATATATCTCCTTGAATATCAGACTACAGACTACAGCCTGGTTTATTGTACAATAATTGCTTGGTGAAATCAAATTTAATATAATGAGATTGTTTGAAAACCAACAATCTCTGATTGCAGTGATTAAGGAATAGACTACACAGCTTATGAATCAAGACCGTTCGAAGATGTTTTAACGGTATAATAATAAAACAATGGAACTAGTATCAAAGCTTGTTATGCAGGTGTTCATATATATTTTGCTCGGTTTTATTATGAGCAGGTTAGTCAGTAAAAACCTTGAAAAATTTGTAGATATATTCATAAATTTTGCAATCTATTTTTTAATTCCTTTTTTTATCCTTTCTACTATCTGGGCCGCGCCGTTATCTGTTCTTGAGGCAACAAAAATAATAAGTGTAGCTTTTTTTGTTTTTGTTGCAGGCATCTTAATGGCTCAGGTTTGGGCATATTCCAGGAAAATACCTTTTTCAAAACATTGCTTATCAATAATTTTCATGAACTCTGCCTATCTTGCTATACCGATAAATACAATGCTTTGGGGAAAACAGGGTGCGGTTTATACAATTATTTTTAGCGCAGTCATCTCGGTATTCAATTATACCGCAGGGGTCTGGTGGATAAGCAAAAACAAATCCATAGTTGAGGTATTAAAGCTCCCTTTTATTTATGCGGTAGTCGCCGGAATAGGGCTGAATATCTTAGCTATACCTATCCCTGAAGTCATTTTAAAATCAGGCAATTATGTATCTTATTTTACCCTTCCGTTAATGCTGGCCCTTGTGGGATACAGCCTAAAAGCCATTAAACCGGAGGTGTTGCTGGATGCTTTTTTTGCGGGTGTTTTATTAAGGATGCTGGGAGGGGTGCTGGCAGGGACTTTTTTCGTTTTTGTTTTTGACGTGACGAGCCCTACCATGGCCGGCGTATGCCTTATGACCGCTTCCATGCCTCCGGCTGCAAATAATTATATTTTAGCACAGCGGTATAAGGCAGAAGTGGAGTTTACCTCAGCTTCTATTTTTTTAGGTACTGTTTTTGTCCTATTAACAGTTCCAGCGATAAGCTATTTTTTAGCTATGTTCTATTAATATGAGATACTTTAAAACTAAACTCTTTATTTATTTGGCTGTTTTTATATTCGCCTATCTTTTTATTAATCCCTACTACTTGTTCCCGGACGGGCAGGGTTATTTTTCTTATCTGCCCTCTATTTTTTATGACGGTGACATTGATTTTTATAATGATTTTACAAATATGCGTATACCTATTCCTCTTGCCCTTACCAAAACCGGGTATATAAGCAATAACTGGTCTTTTGGAACGGCATTTTTCTGGACACCTTTTTACCTGACTGCAAAAATACTTGCCAAGGTTGATGTGAGCCCTTATTCGGTCTGGTTTTGGTACTGGGTTAATTCAGGCACTATATTTTACGGTATCCTTGCGTTTTATTTGATCGTCCTGACACTAAAGGAAATGGGATATAAGTCCTATAGAATTCTTGTCGCGATAACCGCGTTCATAGGCACGCCTATGTTCTTTTATACTTTCATTCTTTCATGCACTGCCCATGCTATAACAGCATTTGTCATAACTCTTTTCCTGTGGGCTTGGCTGTATTCTATGCCGGATAAAGCAAGTGACGAAAAGAATAAATTCAAATTAAACGAGTTAAAAAGGTTTACTGTCCTTGGCTTAATCCTCGGCGCGGCTTTTATGGCAAGGCCGCAGGAAGCGCTGTTCGGCGTAGTTGTATTATTTGAACTTGGTTTCAGGCTAAAGGACGGGTTCATAAAAGCATTAAAATCCGGGGCGGTTTTTATCTTTTCTTTTTTGTTAGGAGCTTCTCCCCAGCTTATAATTTGGAAATTATTTTACGGTTCATTTTTTTATGCTCCCAGTAAATTTAATGTTTCGCTGAAATATTTTGCCTTGCCGCAAGTCCTATTTTCCTCATACCACGGGATATTGACCTGGACACCGGTATTTTTTATAGCTTTTTTTGGACTTTGCTTCGGCCTTTTAAAAAATGCAAAAATATTTTCCGGGCTTATCGCTGCTTTTCTGGGGCAGCTGCTTATAAATTCCTGCTGCGTGGCGTACTGGGAAGGGTATTCGTTCGGGCTTAGGCAGATGGTAAGCACACTGCCTTTGGCGGCTATAGGTATTTCTGAATTCTGGAGCTTTTTTGAACTCAAACCAAAGTTCATAAAAGCTATAGGTCTTGCCCTGATAGTTATCCCGGGCCTTTGGACCGCAGGGCTGCTTCTTAACTATTATTCCGGGCTTGATCTTCTCTGGTATCTTTCATATAAGGATATATTAACTAAACAAGCGGGTATAATATTTAATTTAAAAGGGATATTTAATAAATTGGCGGCATTGTCCCGGCCTGAGCTGTCTTTATTTATCGGGATCTTGGTAGTTGGTTCTATTTTTTATATTGTATTTGAAAAGCTCAAAAACCAGTTCGAGAAAGCAAGGCTGTACCCTGTTATCCTGTTTCTGGCAATTATACTGGCAGGATATGATATAATTATCCTGAAAGCTCATTTAAACAAACCCATGCATACGGGCGAGCAAACTGCAAGTCTAATAACTTCCGGGCAGCTGGATGAGTTTTTCATAGGACAGGTGCAGGAAATAAAGAAGAAATACAACCTTAAATGAGAACAAAACCGGTACTTTTATTTTTTATTGTTTTTTCCATATATCTTTTTACCCTTCATCCTACGGTGCCGGCTTACCGCGATTCCGGCGACCTTGTAGTTGCCTCAAGCACGGTCGGGCTTGCCCATCCTCCGGGGTATCCTTTATATATTTTGTGCGGGAAAGTTTTTGACATGCTCAGCCCGTTTGGAAATACCGCCTATCATGTTAATATCATGTCCGCGGTTTTCGGCGCAGGTGCGGCTTTTGTCCTTGCCGTGTGCCTGGAGAGTGTTTTTGGCGGCTCTTGGTGGATTTTGATATCTCTTTTCTTGCTCCTTTTTTCGCCTTCTTACTGGAGGCTTGCCCAGGTCCCGGAGATGTATTCCTTGAACGCATTTTTATTGAGTTTGATCCTTTTGCTGGCCATTAAGCTGTCCATAGATTTTAAGGCCCATAATATAAATAATCCGCTTTTTTTATTGATAGCATTTTTATGCGGGATTGCTTCGGGGAACCACCAGACCATTATATTCATAATACCCGGCCTTGCCTGGTTCTTCTGGTCTTTGGGCAGTTTCAAAATAGAAGACATTGCATACGGTATTTTACTTTTTAGTCTTGGCCTTTCGGTTTATTTGTTTTTGCCGCTAAGATTTTCAACTGCCCCGGTCTCAAGCTGGGGTGAACCCCAAAGTATCGAAGGCCTCTTTAGGATAATAACCCGTTCAGATTACGGCGGGATGAAACTTCACCCCGAACAGAGCAAGTTTGAATGGAGCTTTGGGATGGTAATGCAGCATTTGTTAGTTTATATAAAATCCCTTTCCCAGCAGTTCACCTGGCCCGGGATGCTGCTTGGACTAATCGGGATATATCTCAAGATAAAGGACAGGTTCTTTAAATTCCTCCTCATAAGTCTTTTGATATCCGGCCCGGTCTTTGTAATATTGTCTAACCTCCCGCCCAACGAGGAGACTACCCTCCCTATCCTTGAACCGCATTTTGTCATGCCTAATGTTCTATTCATGTTCTTTGTTGCAGCCTGCGTATCAGCCATTGCATCAAAAGGCCTTGGTAAAATGCTTATTTTATTTTTGGCAGTATTATCATTTAATACGAACATGGCCCAATGCGATTACAGGAACAGCTTTTTTGCCTATGATTATGCAAGGAACTTGTTTCTAACCTTGAAACAAGGCAGTTTTATTTATAACCCTGACGATTCAACGGCATTTTTAACGACTTATTTTCAGAAAATTTTAAAAAAACGGCAGGATATAAAGCTTATCGCATATTACCGCACACGCTGGGGATATATGCTGATGAAGGAACGTTACCCGGAAATACTCCCGAAAGAGGAAGTCTCTTCCGGGAGGGAGCTTGAACACCTGATCCTTGATTACAACCGCGAAAAATTCCGGATCTTTTCGGAACTGCCCAGTAAGTTCCCGCCGAACTATTCTTCTTACCCGTATGGCTGCCTGTTCAGAATGTCAGAAAAAGGCGAGTATGAACCGGATAATAGCCCATTTATTTTTTATGTTGAAAGAGGGGCTTATAGTAAAAGCGAAAAGAATGATTTTTTTACCAATCATATCATTTCATATTATTCTTCAAGCCATAATAACCTGGGCCTGGCTTTTGCGAACATAAAACAATATGACACGGCGCAAAAGGAATATTATAAGTCGCTCAGTATAGACCGTACGCTCATAGCTGCTTACAACAACCTCGGCACGCTTGAGTATGCACAGTCAAATTATGAAAAAGCCGTTTACTGGTTCAACAGGGTCCTAAAATACAATACTAACAGCGACCTCGTGCTTTTTAATATAGGGTTAACGTACAAAGCGCTGCAAAAATACCAGCAGGCACAGGAAGCTTTCCTGAAGTTATGGCAGAAGGGTAATTCTGCTAATGTCGGCAATGAACTCGGGCTCCTGTATCTATATTCCGGGGAGACAAACAGATCGATAGAGTTTTTTACAAAAGCCATAGAACTTGACCCGAAATATTTATATGCCTATTACAACCTCGGCCTTGCATACCAGAAAGCCGGCGATTATCCTAAAAGCAAGCTGAGTTTTAAATATTATCAGGGCCTGGTCCAGGACCCGAAAGAAAAACAGGAAGTTGAAAAGATTTTAAAAACTTTGCAATAAAAAAATAAAAATTTGATAAAATAAGGTCTGCTTCTCTGAAAATCCAGCAGACCAGGACTTTTAAAAAGGACAAGAAAATGAGTATTTTAAAGATTTATAAGTACGGTGAACCTATTTTGAAGAAAAAATGCCTGCCGGTCAAAGAAATTACGCCGGAAATAAAAAAATTAGCCGGCGATATGCTTGAGACGATGTATATCAATAATGGCGTCGGCCTTGCCGCCTCTCAGGTAGGCGTACCGGACAGGATATGCGTTATAGATGTAAGGCCTGAAGGAAAAAGGAAACCCCTTGTGCTCATAAACCCTAAGATAACAGATAAGAGCGGCAAGATGCTGGAAGAAGAAGGCTGTCTTTCGTTCCCGGGTATAGCAGCCAGTATCAAGCGTCATAAGAACGTCAAGGTGAGCGCGATAAATGAGAACGGCATGCCTGTTATCGTAGAAGGGGCCGGCCTCCTTTCAAAAGCCCTGCAGCACGAACTGGACCATCTGGACGGCAAGGTTTTTATAAGCAGGCTTCCGATTTATAAAAAACTGCATGTTCAGTACCTGATAAGAAAAAGAAAAAAATTGGGCGAGTGGTAAAAACAATGATTAGAGTGATTATTGGAGCAAAAAATGGAAACAACGAAAATAGTTGTGTTTAAAGGCAAGAATGTCCGCAGGGCTATTCATAACAATGAGTGGTGGTTTTCTGTAACAGATATAATTGAAGCGCTTACAGGTACAGAAAGGCCGAGAAAATATTGGAATGATTTAAAAAACAAATTGAAAAATGAAGGATATGTTGAGTTGTCCGAAAAAATCGGACAACTGAAAATGCAATCTTCTGATGGTAAGATGTATAATACAGACTGTGCAAATGCTGAAACAATGTTTCGTTTAATTCAATCGATCCCATCGCCAAAAGCAGAACCTTTTAAACGCTGGCTTGCCAGGGTGGGGTATGAGAGGGTTCAGGAAATTGAAAACCCCGAGCTTTCAACACAGCGGATAAGGGCGTTATACAAGGCTAAAGGATACAGCGATGCCTGGATAGAAAAACGGATGCGGGGTATTGCTGTTCGTGATGAATTGACAAATGAATGGAAAAAGCGGGGTGTAAAAGAAGATAAAGAGTATTCAATACTGACCGCTGAAATATCGAAAGCAACTTTTGGCTTAACCCCAAGCGAATACAAGGGATTAAAAAAACTTGATCGTGAAAATCTGCGGGACCATATGAATGATCTGGAACTTATTTTTACTATGCTGGGTGAAGCTTCTACAACTGAAATAGCACGCAACAAACATGCTCAAGGTTTTGAAAAAAATAAAGATGCGGCAATACAGGGTGGTACTGTTGCAGGCAGTGCGCGCAAAGACCTTGAAAGAAAAAGCGGCAAAAAAGTTGTTTCATCCGAAAACTATCTTGACCAGCCGGAAAGCCGTAAACGGTTGGAGAAATAAAGTTGATTTTAATACACCGATATATAAAAATAGGAAATAAGTATTGTGTCCCCTGAATTCCTTGGACGGGTATTATTTTGTAACAATATGTTCAAAAGACAGAAAGAATATTTTCG